>CASEFF010000113.1 GCA_949287115.1 uncultured Bacillota bacterium
ACAGAGCGATGGAGATATATGACGTGCCGAGCGTGGCTCTGGGCGTGATGATAGGAGACGAAAGGTTTACGGGCTCCAGAGGATACAGGAACTTCATGACGAAGGATCCGATAGACACGGACGACGTATACCACTGTGCTTCCGCATCGAAGATGATGACAGCCACAGGCATCATGAAGCTGGTGGATGAGAAGAAGATAGCTCTCGATGACAGGCTGGTGGATCTGCTGCCTTACTGGGAGATGGACGATGAGAGATGCAGAGACGTGAAACTGTGGCATCTGCTCTGCCACGTATCCGGCATGCACGACGTGCCGGTGGAGGACTGGGAAGAAAAATGGGCGGAAAAGGTGACCGATCCGGGCGCCATAAAACGCTACGTCACATCGGACGAGGTGATAAAGGGCAGGATGCTCTGTGAGCCGGAAAAGGGCGGCTTCATATACAGCAGCATAGGATATGAGCTTCTGGGCGCCATCATCGAAGAAGCGTCCGGGATGCTGTTTAACGAATACATAAAGGAAAACTGCATAAAGCCGGCCGGCATGAAAAACACCACTGTCATGACGGTGGAAAGGACCGGCGGGAGCCTCGAGCTGGAGGACATAGACAGGCTGAGGATGGCGATGCCGTATGAGAGAGACGAAAACAGAAATTTCATAACGGCAAAGTATTACCCGTACAGCAGGCAGCACGCACCAAGCTCGACCCTCACGACGAACGTGGCGGATATGCTGTGCTGGGGACGTTTCCATCTGGGCAGAAAGGCCTTTTCAAGCGATACGTACGACGTGATGTGGCGCGAATACGCGACGGTGCCGAACAACGGGGAAAAGATGGGGCTCGGATGGTTCATGAGGGAGCAGGAAGGCTACCATTTCATAGGTCACGAAGGCACGGACATAGGATTCAGGGCCAGCTTCTGGATGTGCCCGGCTCTCGACATGACCATAGCCGTACTGTCCAACGTATCCGGGGCGCCGGTCAAGAGGATAAACAAGACGATGTTTGAGGAGCTCATTCGTTTCTTATAAAATCGAGGAAATCTTCGAAGTCTTCGAAGTCGCTCTGGATGAATTCGAAAAGCACCGGCTCCTTGAATTCATACTTTGCCGTCACTATGAGATATGGCGCCAGCATGCTGACGCGCAGCTTGTTCTCAAGGTAGCGTATGTCGGCGAGGCTGTAGGCGGATGCGATGAGCTGGCCGTAATCGGTGAGAAAGTACACACCCTTGACATCGTTGTTGAGACGGAATATGCGTTCGTTTACATGATCGTTGTTCTTCTTGAAGGCCATGAACATGCGGCCGTTATCGTGAGACGTCATGACGGTGTTGAGATTCACCGTCAGCTCGCCGATGTTGTTTTCCATATCCTCTTCGGACAGCATGACTTCATAAACCGTGACAAACTCGGGCTTTGCCAGCATCATTGCTGCCTCCGCGGCGCTGACGGCAAAGTTCGAGCATTTTTTTGCCGCAACGATCTTCTTGTTCTTTACGACGACGTTGGAGATGACCGTCTCGTAGTGTCCGTTCTGCTCAATCAGCGATTCGCACAGGTAGGAAACGGCGCCGTCGTCAAAGCTGCGGTCCGTGTCGATGACGTTTTTCAGGAACGTGGCCGGAAAATAGTCGTCGTAGAGGTCCAGCGGTACATTTTTTGACGCAAGGTATCTGCCGCCCGCATGATCGCGGCCGAAACACCTCATGAGAAAGTAATTTACGGCCTGATAGTCCGATTTGATATCGCCGCACATATCGTGCATGACTTTTTTCTTTTCGTCTGCGGAAAGTTCCGTCGGCGGTTCGAGCAGAAAGCTGTATTCCCTGTAATTTTCGGGAAGAGGAAGTCCACGGCTCTCGTTGAATCTTCTGTAGTACGTCATGACGCCTTTAAGCTCGCGCTCCGTCAGGCTCACTTTCTTCGCGCCGAGACCGCCTGTCAGGCTCTGCTCTATGTATGCGATGTCATCGGGGGCATTGCCCATGACCGATCTGTACGTCTCGAGCCCTGCCTCCTCGCAGTCTATGTAAAAGAACTGATGGAGATCGCAGTCTTCGTCCATGCCCGAGAGTTTCCATCGGGCGTATACGGAAAGAACGCCCATGAGCCGGGTGTCGGTGATGTATGCCGAAACAAAGTATTTTTCGCGTTTTTCCATGGTGGCGGAAAGACCGCCTTCTATGACTGTAAGTTTAGGTCTGCTCAAATCTCCTACCTCGTCTGTATCCGTGCGCAAAGCCGTATCCTGTTAAAGAAAGTATACCCCATTTCATGAAAAATACAAGGGGATAACGCCGGCAACCTATTGACAGCTTATTAAATTGTTATATAATAAAATGTAGACAATTTAATACATCCTTATTGAGAGCGGCGGAGGGACTAGGCCCTGTGAAACCCGGCAACCCCCGTACTGAGAAGTATGGAAGGTGCTAAATCCTACAGAAGTTTATTCTGAAAGATGAGGAAAGATAATGAGAACATACGGCTCTTTCTGATTCTTGAAAGAGCCTTTTTTAATGAGAAAACCGGAGGGATAAGATGAGAAAACTTTTTACATCGGAATCGGTAACGGAAGGGCATCCTGATAAGATCTGCGATCAGATCTCCGATGCCATAGTCGATGCCATAATGGAAAACGACCCGTGCGGCAGAGTGGCGGCCGAGACGACGGTCAACACAGGATACGCCATGGTCATGGGAGAGATAAGCACGGAGTGTTACATAGACATACAGAAGATAGTCAGGGACGTGATATGCGACATAGGGTATGATCAGTGCGAGTACGGGTTTGACGGAAACGTGTGCGCGGTGCTGACGGCCATAGACGAGCAGTCGCCCGACATAGCCATGGGCGTCGACAAGGCGCTGGAGTACAGGGACGGCGAGCTTCCCGATGAAGCGGACGTTTCTCAGGAAACGGGAGCGGGCGATCAGGGTATGATGTTCGGCTTTGCCTGCAATGAGACGCCGGAGCTGATGCCGATGCCGATATCGCTGGCCCACAGGCTGTCGAGAAGACTGGCGGAAGTCAGGAAGGACGGGACGCTGCCGTATCTCAGGCCGGACGGCAAGACGCAGGTCACGGTGGAGTACGACGATGATAAGGTGAAGAGGATAGATACGATAGTCATATCGACGCAGCACGATCCGGAGACAGCGCTGGAGCAGATAAGGGAAGATCTCATGGAGTACGTGATAAAACCGGTAATAGACCCTTCGCTTCTCGATGACGATACGAAATACTTCATAAACCCTACCGGCAGATTCGTGATAGGGGGACCTCACGGAGATTCGGGCCTTACGGGAAGAAAGCTGATAGTGGACACGTACGGCGGGTACGCCCACCACGGAGGCGGCGCCTTCAGCGGCAAGGATCCGACGAAAGTGGACCGTTCGGCGGCCTATGCGGCAAGATACGCGGCAAAGAACATCGTGGCTGCGGGGCTGGCGGACAAGTGCGAGATCCAGGTGGCATATGCCATAGGAGTTGCCAGACCGGTATCGGTACTTGTGGATTCATTCGGAACGGGAAAGGTGTCCGACGAAAAGCTGGCGGAGCTCGTACAGGAACATTTCGACCTGCGACCGGCGGCGATAATCAGAGAGCTGGATCTCAGAAGGCCTATATACAGACAGGTGGCGGCATACGGTCACTTCGGCAGGACGGACATCGACGTGCCGTGGGAAAAGACGGACAGAGCGGACGCTCTGAGAAAGGCAGCCGGGATATGACGCCGACGACAGGCGGGAAAACGGGAAAACAAAACAGGAGATCGGAATATATCGGATAGGATAATCGAAAGGAGAGTCAATAAAACATGGGAGTCAAAGTCGCCAAGTTCGGAGGTTCGTCCGTAGCGGACGCGCTGCAGATAGAGAAGATAAGGAAGATAATAGAAGGTGACGGGGATATAAAGTACGTTGTCGTGTCTGCGCCGGGCAAGAGGTTTGCCGAGGACAGCAAGATAACGGATCTTCTGTATCTCTGCAAGACACATATAGAGCATAAGATACCTTACCAGCAGATATTTCAGGTGGTGCGCGACAGGTTCATGGCAGTCAGCGTCAATCTGGATGTAGATGTGGATCTCGACAGGGAGTTCGAGGAGATCCAGAGAAATCTGGAAGGTGGCGCCAGCGCCGATTACATAGCCAGCAGAGGAGAATATCTCAATGCCCTCGTAATAGCCGCATATCTGGGATACGATTTCGTGGACGCGTCGACCATGGTGAAGTTCGACGAAAAGGGAAGGTTCATGGAGGACCTTACCAACATGGAGATAAAGAACAAGCTGGCCAGGCATGACAGAGCGGTCATCCCGGGATTTTACGGATCGAAGATAGACGGGACGGTCAGGACGTTCTCCAGAGGCGGCTCCGACATAACGGGCGCGCTGGTGGCAAGAGCCGTGGGCGCCGATGTCTATGAGAACTGGACGGACGTGTCGGGATTCCTCATGGCCGATCCGCGCATAGTGGACAATCCTAAACCGATAAGCAGCGTATCGTACAAGGAGCTGCGGGAGCTTTCGTATATGGGTGCGTCCGTGCTCCACGAGGACGCCATATATCCGGCGAGAGTGGCCAACATACCTATCAACATCAGGAACACCAACAGGCCGGAGGATCCGGGAACGATAATAACGTCAGAACCGGGCAAGCTGGAAGAAGGTCAGATCATAGCCGGCATAGCAGGCAGCAAGGACTTTACGGTAATAGCCATGTATAAGAACCTGATGAGCAGCGAAAGGGGATTCATCAGGAAGATGACGGCTATACTGGAAGACTATGACGTGCCGATCGAACACATACCGAGCGGAGTTGACACCCTTTCCGTGGTGCTGGACAACGATGCCATAGACGGCAAGGTGGACGAGATCGTAGATGAGTTCGAACGTCAGCTCAAGCCTGATACGATAGAGGTGTTCGAGAACATGGCTCTCATAGCCACGGTAGGTCACGGTATGTCGTCGAGGACGGGAACAGCCGCCAGACTGTTCACGGCCCTTGCCAACGAGAAGGTCAACATCAGGATGATAGACCAGGGCTCCAGCGAGATGAACATAATCGTG
>CASEFF010000114.1 GCA_949287115.1 uncultured Bacillota bacterium
CTGAAGAAGTTCGGCATGGTTGACGATCTCGACGAATCGGACGAGATAAACGCATGCAGCATAAAGGTAAAGGCGAAGATAGACGGCAGGGAGGAAGACTGGCTCGTCATGTTCAAGAACGAGACTCACAACCATCCGACCGAGATAGAGCCTTTCGGAGGCGCGGCAACGTGTCTGGGCGGAGCCATAAGAGACCCGCTGTCGGGCAGGGTATACGTATATCAGGCCATGAGGGTCACCGGAGCTGCCGATCCGAGAAAGCCGATAAGCGAGACGCTGTCCGGCAAGCTGCCTCAGAGGAAGATCACGAGAGAAGCGGCTCAGGGCTACAGCTCGTACGGCAACCAGATAGGCCTTGCGACGGGTCAGGTGGACGAGGTGTACCACGAAAACTACGTTGCCAAGAGGATGGAGATAGGAGCCGTCGTGGGAGCTGCGCCTGCCGATCATGTAAACAGAAGGGTGCCGCAGAAGGGCGACGTCATAATCCTCGTAGGCGGCAGGACGGGACGTGACGGATGCGGCGGAGCCACCGGATCGTCCAAGGAGCATACGGAAGAATCAATACTCCAGTGCGGAGCCGAAGTACAGAAGGGAAACCCGCCCGTTGAGAGGAACATACAGAGACTGTTCAGGAGAAAGGAAGTCGCCACCCTCATAAAGCGCTGCAACGATTTCGGCGCCGGCGGCGTATCGGTAGCCATAGGCGAGCTGGCCGACGGCCTTGAGATAAACCTCGACCTTGTGCCTAAGAAATACGAAGGCCTCGACGGTACGGAGCTGGCCATATCCGAGTCGCAGGAGAGGATGGCCGTAGTGGTCGATGCCGACAGAGCGGCCGAGTTCATCGGATATGCGGCCGAGGAAAACCTGGAAGCCACGGCTGTTGCCACGGTCACCGACACCAACAGGGTGAGGATGTACTGGCGCGAGAAGTGCATCCTCGACCTTTCCAGAGACTTCCTCAACACCAACGGAGCGCAGCAGTTCGCCAGCGCTTTTGCGGCAGATCCGGAAGCCATATCGCAGGCCGGAGGAGACATCACGGGCATACTCAGGGAAACGAAGACGAAGGAAGAACTGGTATCCGACCTCAACTGCTGCAGCAAGAAGGGACTCATCGAGATGTTCGACAGCACCATAGGAGCGGCCACGGTGCTGATGCCGCTGGGCGGAAGATATCAGCTGTCGCCTGCCGCGGGAATGGCGGCCAAGCTGCCTGTCACCGAAGGCGAGACGGATACGGCGACCGTGATGGCATACGGTTTCGATCCGGAGCTGGCCATGAAGAGCCCGTTCCACGGAGCACTTTATGCAGTCGTTGACTCCGTGACGAAGATAGCGGCAATGGGAGGCGATTACAGGAAGGTGCGCCTCACGTTCCAGGAGTATTTCGAAAAGCTGGGTGAAGACCCGGCAAGATGGGGAAAGCCTATGGCTGCGCTGCTGGGAGCCCTGAGAGTCCAGAGAGAGCTGGGCATACCGGCCATCGGCGGAAAGGACAGCATGTCCGGCACGTTCATGGACATAGACGTGCCTCCTACGCTGGCATCCTTTGCGATAACGGCAATGGACGCCGATCAGGTCGTTTCCACGGAGCTCAAGTTCGCGGGAAGCAATCTGGTGGCGGTGACGGCTCCTATAGACAGGGAAGGCGTCATAGACTTCGGCATATACAGGAACAACCTGCTCAGGATAAGAAAGCTGGCTGAAGAAGGCAGGATATTGTCGGCGAATGCCATCGGAAGAGGCGGCCTTTACATGACCCTCGTGAAGATGGCGGCAGGCAACAGGATCGGAGCCGACATACGCGTGGACGGAGACATCCTCTCGCCTATGTTCGGATCCCTCGTCATCGAACTGCCGGCAGGCGAGGACATAGATGCGGCCATGGAAGGAGCAGTATACGCGGTGCTGGGAAAGACGACGGCCGACGGAAAGCTGACGATCAACGGACAGGCAGAGGATCTGACCGACATAACGGAAAGCTGGAAGAAGCCGCTTGAAGGCGTGTTCCCGGTAAGGACACAGGAGTTCAGGGATCGCGAAGACGACACGCCTGTGGAGCAGCCTGTATGGACCGAGAGGAATACGGCGGCGCCTGCGATAAAGATAGCGAAGCCGAGGGTGGTAATACCGACGTTCCCGGGAACCAACTGCGAGATGGATTCGGCAAGAGCCTTCCGCAGGGCGGGAGCCGAGGCAGACATCCACATCATAAGAAACCGCACGACGGAAGAGCTGGAAAGATCCATCGAGGAGCTGGAGAGAAAGATAAGGACCAGCCAGATGATAATGATACCGGGAGGATTTTCCGGAGGAGACGAGCCGGACGGATCGGCAAAGTTCATAACGGCTGTGTTCAGGAACCCTGGCATAAAGGACGCCGTTTCGGAGCTGCTTGACAGGCGCGACGGTCTGATGCTGGGCATATGCAACGGTTTCCAGGCTCTCATAAAGCTGGGCCTAGTACCGGAAGGAAAGATAGTGGACGGTACGGAGGAAAGCCCGACACTCACATACAATAAGATCGGAAGGCACGCCTCGTGCCTCGTAAGGACGGGCATAACGTCCGTGAAGTCGCCTTGGCTTGCAGGCGTCAATGTGGGAGATGTGTTCACGATACCTGTTTCCCACGGAGAGGGACGCTTCATAGCCGGCGATGCAGTGCTGGAAAAGCTGAAGGCAAACGGACAGATCGCCACCCAGTACGTGGATCTGGAAGGAAAGCCGTCCATGGACATAGCCTTCAATCCTAACGGATCCGTCATGGCCATAGAGGGCATCACGTCGCCGGACGGAAGGGTGCTGGGCAAGATGGGCCACTCCGAGAGGATAGGCAAGAACGTCTACAAGAACGTGCTGGGCGAGAAGGACCAGAAGATATTCGAGTCGGGCGTGGCGTATTTCAAATAGGCGGCATCCGCAAAACGTGTGAACAATAAACGAAAAGGAGATATAAGGATATGAAAGTAGCGATAGTTATGGGGAGCAAATCGGATTATCCCGTAGTGCAGAAAGCCGAGAAGATGCTGGAAAACTTCGGGATCGGATACGAGACGAGGATAATATCGGCCCACAGGACGCCAAAGCAGGCTGAGGAGTTTGCGGCAAACGCCGAGGCGAACGGATTCGGCTGCATCATAGCGGCGGCCGGCAAGGCGGCGCATCTGGCGGGCGTGCTGGCGGCGACGACACCGCTGCCTGTCATCGGCATACCGATGAAGTCCAGCACCCTCGACGGCCTCGATTCGCTCCTGGCGGTAGTGCAGAGGCCTAAAGGAGTCCCTGTTGCGACGGTGGCCATAGACGGAGCCGAGAACGCGGCCATACTGGCGGCACAGATCCTCAGCGGCGCGGACGCCGGACTGAGACAGGCCATAAAGGATTTCAAGAAAAAGCAGGAAGAGGACATCGTGGCCCTGGACAGGCAGTTTAACGAGGAAAAGAAGCAGGGCTAGGAGCCGGACGCGCGGCGCGCGGGCATGTGTGCGGCATGCGGCAGGCGCGCGGAGCGCATAGATCGCATAGACGAAGCATGCGGCGCGCATAGATTACAGAACAACAATGAGCGGGCGAAGCACCGCCGGGATATATAGATAACGGGAGGTATGATGAGTATGAAAAAACTGGAGCAGCTTTACGAAGGAAAGGCGAAGAAGGTATTCAAGACGGACGATCCGAAGTGTCTCATAGTGGACTACAAGGATGATGCGACGGCCTTCAACGGAGAGAAAAAGGGTCAGATAGCAGGCAAGGGTGCAGTGAACAACGTTATGTCCAACATAATGTTCCAGCTCCTTGAGCAGAAGGGAGTGCCTACGCATTACGTGGAGCAGCTCAGTGACAGGGAGACGGTGGTAAAGGCCGTGAAGATACTGCCTCTGGAAGTCATCATGAGGAACATTTCCGCCGGATCCTTTGCAAAGAGATACGGCGTAGAGGAAGGCATCGTGTTCGACGAGCCGACCTTCGAGCTGTCGTACAAGAATGACGACCTGGGCGATCCGCTCATGTGCGAATCCCACGCGCTGGCTCTCAAGCTGGTGACGGAGGAGCAGCTTGAAGAAGTTAAGAAGTACGCGGCCATCGTCAACGACACCCTTAAGGAATTCTTCCTCGACAAGGGACTCAAGCTGGTGGATTTCAAGATAGAGTTCGGTCTCTACGACGGAAAGGTCATACTGGCGGACGAGATCTCGCCTGACACTTGCAGGCTCTGGGACGTCGAGACCAACGAGAAGATGGATAAGGACAGGTTCAGACGCGACCTGGGCAAGATAGAGGAGACGTACGCCGAAGTCCTCAGGAGAGTTAAGAACGATTAGTCGCGCGGACGGCAGGACCGGACTGATCTAACACAGATGATTACAGGAGAAAAGGAATGGAAGAAAAAAAGCTGACATACAAGGACGCCGGAGTCGATACGAAGGAAGGCGAGCGCGCCGTTTCGCTGATGAAGGAGCACGTAAAGGGCACGTTCAACGACAGCGTGCTGACGGGTCTGGGCAGCTTCGGCAGCCTCGTTGCTCTTGACGTTAAGGATATGGAGCAGCCGGTGCTGGTGTCGGGGACGGACGGAGTCGGCACAAAGCTGAAGATCGCCTTCATGATGGACAGGCACGACACCGTCGGCATCGACTGCGTTGCCATGTGCGTCAACGACGTGCTGTGTCAGGGGGCGAAACCGCTGTTTTTCCTCGACTACATCGCGACGGGCAGGGTGAAGGCGGAGAAGATCGCTGACATAGTCAAGGGCATAGCCGACGGATGCAAACAGTCGGGCAGCGCTCTCGTAGGCGGTGAGACGGCGGAGATGCCGGACTTTTACGGAGACGGCGAGTACGACATGGCGGGCTTTTCCGTGGGCATAGTCGACAGGAGCAGGATAATAACGGGAGAAAAGATAGAGAAAGGCAACAAGATCATCGGCATACCTTCCAGCGGTATCCACAGCAACGGATATTCCCTCGTGAGGAAGGTGTTCTTCGACAAGATGGACATGAGCGTCGATGACTACGTGGACGAGCTGGGTCAGACGCTGGGAGAGGCTCTGCTGACGCCGACAAGGATATATGCAAACGCCTGCGGCGCGGTGCTGCCGAAGTTCGACGTGAAGGGCATCATCCACATAACCGGCGGAGGTTTTTACGAGAACATCCCGAGGATAATACCTGAAGGACTGGCTGTGACCGTGGAGACCGGCACATGGGAAGTGCCGCCGATATTCCCGTACATAAAGAAGTGCGGCAACATCGACAGGAAGGAGATGTTCTCCACATTCAACATGGGTATCGGCATGATGATGGTAGTCGATGCAGCCGATGCGGACGGCGTGCTGGCAGCCCTCGAAGCGGCTGGCGAGAAGGCATCCGTCATAGGAGAGATAACCGAAAAGACCGGCGATGAAGATGTGATCATCGTACACGAAGGTCAGGTGGTGGGAGCATGAGCGGTATTAATGTAAACGGCGACAGGACAAAGGTCGCCGTACTGGTTTCCGGAGGAGGTACGAACCTTCAGGCACTCATAGACAAGGTGGCGGACGGACAGCTGGCCGATGTGGAGCTGGTAAAGGTCATATCCAGCAGGCCTGACGCGTACGCGCTGGAGCGTGCGGCGAAAGCCGGCATAGCCACGGCTGTGGCGAAGGAGCAGTCCGACGTGCTGGCGGAGCTCAAAGCGTCTGGCGCCGAGATCGTAGTCCTTGCCGGATACATGAGGGTGCTTTCACCTGAGATAATAGAAAACTACAGGAACAGGATAATAAACATCCACCCTTCGCTGATACCGAAGTACTGCGGCAAGGGATTTTACGGACTGCGAGTCCACAAGGCGGTCATCGAAGGCGGCGAAAAGGAAAGCGGCGCCACGGTGCACTACGTCGATGAAGGCGTCGATACGGGCAGCATAATACTGCAGGAAAAGGTGCCGGTGCTTGAAGGAGACACTCCCGAGACGCTGGCGGCGCGCGTTCTGGAGACGGAGCACGAGATACTGGCAAAGGGGCTTGAGAAGGCTATAGATGATTTGAAAAAAGGAGACAGATAATGGGAGGAGTAATAGGTTTTGTCTCGGAGCATGACTGTGTGATGGATCTGTTCTTCGGAACGGACTATCACTCGCATCTGGGGACTAAGAACGGAGGGATGTGCGTACTGGGCGAGGACGGTTTTAACCGTTCCATACACAACATAGAGAACTCGCCTTTCAGGAGCAAATTCGAAGAAGACCTTGAAGAGATGAGCGGAAAAATGGGCATAGGCTCCATAAGCGACGGGGATCCGCAGCCGCTGACGGTGAGGAGCCGTCAGGGCGATTATGCCATCACGACCGTAGGTCGCATAAACAACAAGGAAGAGATAGTCGCCGAGCTGCTCAAAGAGCGGGCCGGGCAGTTCATGTCCATGAGCGGAGGCGGCATCAACAACACGGAGCTGGTGGCGGCTCTCGTTTCCACGGGAAAGGACATCATTGACGGCATAAGGATAGCCCAGTCCAAGATAGACGGCTCCATGACCATGCTCATACTGACGGAGGAAGGGCTCTATGCGGCGAGGGACAAGTACGGCAGGACTCCTCTCATAATAGGTGAAAAGGACGGCGGCTACTGCGCCGCATCGGAATCCTTCGCCTTCATAAACGTGGGATACAGGTACAAGCGCGAGCTGGGACCGGCTGAGGTGGCGTTCCTGACTGCCGACGGCGAGAAGACGGTGGCGGATCCGCAGAATGAGATGAAGATATGCGCCTTCCTGTGGACGTATTTCGGATACACAACGTCTATATACGAGGGAAGGAACGTGGAGCTGATGCGAAACCGCAACGGAGAGCTGCTGGCTGAAAAGGACGGGGATCTCGACGTGGATTACGTGGCGGGAGTTCCCGACAGCGGTACGGCTCATGCCCTGGGCTATGCCAACCAGTCGAGGGTGCATTACGCCAGACCGCTGATAAAGTACACGCCTACGTGGCCGAGGAGCTTCATGCCTCAGAACCAGAAGGCGAGGAACAGGATAGCCAAGATGAAGCTGGTACCTGTTTTCCAGATAATAAAGAACAAGAAGTTCGTGCTGATAGACGACTCCATCGTCAGAGGCACCCAGCTTTCCCAGACGGTAAGCTACCTGATAGAGAACGGAGCGAAGGAGATACACGTCCGCTCGGCATGTCCTCCTATCATGTACGGCTGCAAGTACCTGAACTTTTCGCGTTCCGTCAGCGATCTCGAGCTGATAACGAGACGTGTCATCAGGGACCTCGAAGGACTGGAAGGCGATGAGATATCGCAGGAGCTTCTGGCCGAATACGCCGACGGCAGCACGGAAAAACACGCCGCCATGGTGGACGAGATAAGAAAGAGGCTCAAGTTCGACAGCCTTAAATTCCAGGCGCTCGAGGACACCATCGAGGCCATCGGAGTCGATAAATGCAAACTCTGCACGTATTGCTGGGACGGAAGGGAGTAGAAAATGAAAAAAGCACCACTTACGGATTTACTCAAGGCGAACACCTATCCGGGGCGCGGCATATTCATCGGAAAGTCCGATGACGGAAAGTCCGCAGTCATCGCCTATTTCATCATGGGCAGGAGCGTCAACAGCCGCAACCGCATCTTTGCGGAGGAAGGCGAGGGCATCAGGACAGAGGCCTTCGACGCTTCCAAGGTCAGCGATCCGAGCCTGATAATATATGCTCCGGTGAGAGTCATGGGCGAGTCGACCATAGTGACAAACGGCGACCAGACCGATACGGTATACGAGCTGATGTCGGAAGGAAAGACCTTCGAGGAGGCTCTCAGGACGCGCGAGTTCGAGCCGGACAAACCGAACTACACGCCGAGGATATCGGGCATCGTCAACGTGAAGGACGGAAACTGGGATTTTGCCATGTCCATACTCAAGAGCGACGACGGCGATCCCGGGCACTGCATCAGAGAGACGTTCGCGTACGAGGACTGCCCTGCCGGAGAAGGCAGGTTCATCCATACGTATGTCGGCGACGGGGATCCGCTGCCGAGCTACGAGGGTGAGCCTACTAAGGTGACGGTGGAAGGCGGCATAGACGCCTTTACCGATGCAGTTTGGAACGGACTCAACGAAGACAACAAGGTATCGCTGTTC
>CASEFF010000115.1 GCA_949287115.1 uncultured Bacillota bacterium
TGTCCGCCCACGTTAGCGTATAATGGTAGTATATCAAAATGCGATGACAGGAGAGTGCAGATGAAGGATTACAGAAAGCTGCAAAACGGCAGCGATATAAGAGGTATAGCGATAACAGGGGTGCCGGGGGAGACACCGAACCTGACGCCCTATGAAGCGGAGGATATAGGCAGGGGTTTTGTCGTGTGGCTCAGCGAAAAGCTGGGGAAAGCGCCTGCAGAAATGACCGTTGCCATGGGGCGGGATCCTCGAGTTTCGGGTAAACGCCTGATGGAAGGGTTGATGAACGGCATGGGGCCTTACGGTATAAAGGCGTACGACTGCGGGCTTGCTTCCACGCCTGCTATGTTCATGTCCACCGTGTTCCCGGAGTTTGCCTGCGACGCGGCCATCATGATAACGGCCAGCCATCTGCCGTACAACAGGAACGGGTTCAAGTTCTTCACGGCCGAAGGCGGGCTGGACAAGGCGGACATTTCGGCGATACTGGAATACGCGGGCGATGCGGATCTCTGTGTGGAAAAGCTGGGGGAACCGGCGCACATGGACTGCCGCGTGCGTGATTTCGGCAAGCTGGTATATCCTGCGGAGGAAAAAGACCTGATGAGCCTGTACTGCGGTCATCTGCGGAATTTGATAATAAAGGGCGCTGAAGGCGGCGACAGGCCGCTGGAAGGCATGAGGATAGTGGTCGATGCGGGAAACGGCAGCGGCGGGTTTTTTGCACGCAAAGTGCTGAAACCGCTGGGCGCGGACATTTCCGACAGCCAGTTCCTCGAGCCTGACGGGATGTTTTCAAACCATGCGCCAAACCCGGAGGATCCGGATGCGATAAACGCCCTCATGACGCGGGTGGTATCCAAAGGCGCGGATTTCGGCCTCATATTCGATACCGATGTGGACAGATCGGCCGCAGTGGACGGGTGCGGCAACGAGATCGCAAGGAACGGCATAGTTGCCATGGCAGCAGCCCTCATAGCGAAGGATCACCCGGGAACGACCGTCGTGACCGACAGCATAACGAGCCGTCAGCTGACGGATTTTCTGGAAAAGGATCTCGGGGTGAAGCATCTGCGCTTTAAGCGCGGCTATAAAAACGTGATAAACAAGGCGAAGGAGCTGAACGAGCAGGGGACGGACTGTCAGCTGGCCATAGAGACGTCGGGACACGCTGCCTTTAAAGAAAACTACTTCCTCGACGACGGCGCCTATCTTGCGGTGAAGATCGTCATCGAGGCTGCGCGCCTGAGAAAGCAGGGCAAGTCCATCGACAGCATCATAGCGGGACTCGGCTCGCCTGCCGACGAGAGAGAGGTAAGGATACCGATAACTGCCGCCGACTTCGGCGCCCTTGGAGACAGGGTCATAGAGGAGCTCGGGGACTTTGCCGCGGCACGTGAAGATCTGAGCCTCGAAGAGCCGAATTACGAAGGTGTCAGGATAGCGTTTCCGGGCGGCTGGTGCCTGCTGAGAAAATCGCTGCACGACCCGATCCTGCCGGTCAATATGGCCTCCGACGAACCGGGCGGCTGCGACGGCATAGCCGCGGTGATGAAGGAGTTCCTGTCGTCATACGAAGGTCTCGACCTGTCGGTGATGAAGTGATGGCAGGTGTGATTTGCGCGGGTCGGGCCGGGCGGACGTGGTTTGCACGGGTTTGCAGTTGTCGCCGGGATGCCGGGCATGCGACTGCAAGAACTCATATAATATCTCATATTGCAAGGCATCGTATTATCGGGAGGCGGGTATGAATAAGGGGAACATGCACTTTGTGACGTGCGGGCAGATGAAGATCCTTGAAAGGCGGGCCGACGAAAGCGGACTGTCGTACTATCAGATGATGGAAAACGCCGGCACGGGAGCTGCGGACATCATAATGCAGACCGTGGTCTATGGAAGACCGGAGCGGAAAGGGCGATATTCGGAAGACCTGCCTAAAGTAGCGGAATCCGGCATTGCGGCATCGCCAAACGACGATGAGCGATCGGCGGCAAAATCGCCAAAACACGTCGTAATATTCTGCGGCAAAGGCAACAACGGCGGCGACGGCTTCGTCGTAGCCAGAAAGATGGCGGAGAACGGATACGATGTCAGCGTGGTGCTGGTGGACGGCGAGCCGGTGACGACCGACAGCATTGAAAACCACCGCCTTCTCAAAGATATGCCGGTGAACATCGTGGATATGACAAACGATGAATCAGGACTCATGAAGCTGAAAGGAAGTCAACCCGACATCATCATCGACGCGATATACGGCACCGGCTTTCACGGGAACCTTTCGGGAAACGGCTTGAGAGCGGCCATATACATCAACAGGTTTGCCGCAGGGCAGGATGCGGCAAACGGGCAGAGCGCCGCGGACAGCGCAGGTGAATGTGGCGGCCCATCCGGCGGAGCCGGAGAAGCCGCCGCCGGAGAAGCCGCCGGACGACCTGTCATATTTTCCCTCGATATACCGTCGGGACTGGGCGGCGATCTCGTCAGCGAAAAGGATATGGAAAAGAGGAGCGTAAGGGCCGACTACACCCTGACGTTTCATGCCAGAAAACCGGTGCACCTGCAAAACTTCGCGGCAGCCTACTGCGGCAGGGTCATCGTCGTGGATATAGGAA
>CASEFF010000116.1 GCA_949287115.1 uncultured Bacillota bacterium
ATAGCCAATTCGGCGGAAGAGGTGAAAAATCCGCAGCGCGATATGCCGATAGGTATCATCGGATCTCTGGTGATCGCTACGGGCCTTTACATAGTGGTGACGCTCATGCTTACCGGTGCAATAAAGTATTCGGACTATGAAGGCGTGGCCGCGCCGGTAGCCTTTGCTCTGAATGAGGCAGGCATAAGATGGGGTTCGGCGCTCGTTTCCGTGGGAGCCATAGCGGGGCTGACTACGGGAGTGCTGGTGCTTTTGGGAAGCGAGTCGAGGCTCATTTATTCCATGGCGAGGGACGGTCTCGTGCCTACGGGCTTTTCAAAAGTAGGTGAAAACGGAGTGCCTAAGAAAGCTGTCGTCTGTGTATGGATAGCTGGGATCCTGCTGGCGGGCTTCGTGCCTATCGACAGGATAGCGGAACTCTGCAACATAGGCACGCTGTGGGCGTTTTTCATGGTATCGCTGACGGTGATAATCCTCAGAAGAACGCAGCCGGAACTGCCGCGGACATTCAGAGTGCCGCTGGTGCCGTTCATACCCGTGCTGTCAATGGCGCTTTGTGCTTTCCTGGCGTCGCAGCTGGATCATATCACATGGATCGTGTTCGTCGTATGGACGTGCTGCGGTATGGTGATTTACTTTGCATACGGAAGGAAGCACAGCGGATTGGGGCGATGAAGCAAAGCACATATTGCATATATGCGGAGATTGCAGCTGTCTTACCTTAACGGAGAAAGGGAGAAAAGATGAAAGAGCGTATTTTCAGATGGATAGACGACAACAGCGTCCGATTTGCCGATATCGCAGGCAGGATATGGGAACGTCCGGAACTTGGAATGCAGGAGCATTATGCCAGCGGCGAATTGATGACAGTCCTCGAGAAGAGCGGTTTTGATGTGGAAAGGGATGTCGCGGGCATGCCTACGGCATTCATAGCAACGTATGGTACGGAGGGACCGGTGCTTGGGCTTTCAGCCGAATATGATGCACTTTCCGGTCTTTCGCAGAAGGCAGCCACACGAAAGGAATCCGTTGTAAAAGGAGGACCGGGACACGGGTGCGGCCACAACATCCTTGGCACGGGAGCGGTAATGGCTGCCGTGGCGCTTAAGAACGCGATCGAAGACGGAGAGCTGAAACTCAGGATCAGGCTCTTCGGGACGCCTGCGGAAGAGCTGTGTATAGGGAAACCTTTTATGGGACGTGCAGGTGCGTTTAAAGGCGTTGATTTTTTCCTCGACTGGCATCCGCTCTATTTCAACAGGTGTAATTACGATGTGACAAGCGCCTATTTCAATGTTAAATATCATTTTACCGGTAAGAGTGCCCACGGCAACATGGCATGGATGGGGAGGAGCGCTCTGGATGCCGCATGCCTTACGGGTCATGCGATCGAAATGCTGAGGGAGCATATACCGCCGGGTCCGGAAGAAGCTCCGAACTCTATAAATTACACATATCCTGATGTCGGAGGCGATTCGCCGGGTGTGATACCTGAAAATGCGACGATATGGGTAATAGGACGGGCCATATCGACGGAAGTGGCGCTCGATATGCAGAAACGGGTGGATGAATGTGCCAGGGCAGGGGCCATCGGAAGCGGATGTACGTACGAAAAGGAGTTCATAACAGCGACGCACGAAGCGATACCCAACAGGACGCTTAGCGAAGTAATGCACCGCAATTTCGAGGAAATAGGAGTGCCGCAATATTCACAGGAAGATATCGAATTCGTAAAAGCGCTTCAGGCTGAGACGGGACAGGAAGAAAACGGGATATCGAAAAAAATACCGCCGTGCCGCGGCGGATATATAAGCGTTACGGACGCGACCGAATACACGTGGAACGCACCTTATGCAACGACGTGGATAGCGGCCGGGATGGATGCCGTAATGTGGCACAACTGGACGGTCACGGCATGCATGGGGACAGATATAGCGCGCAAGGTCATGACTACGGCAGCAAAGATCATAACGGCGACGGCTGTAGACGTGGCCACTGACGAAGAACTGCTGGAAAGGGCAAAGGACGAGTTGAAGGAGCGCCTTGGCGGCAGGAAGTACGAAAGTCTCATACCGGAGGACATTGAACCTCCCGTTGACCTGAATAGAGAGGCGATGGAAAAGTTCAACAAAGGTAACAATTAAACGATAACGTATGGAAAAGAGGTATATGAAATGGACATGAAAGAAAAGCGTGAGATAGCGGGAGAAGTGGCGGAATTCCTTTCGTACAAAGTCCGCTCGGGAATGATCTCTCAGGAAGGCGGAGAGAAGATATGGAGATTTGCCATGGAGCATCCCGAGAAGGCGGATGCCATAACCAATATACTGGATATGGATCTCGATGAAGATGATACACTGGCAAAGATAGAAAAGCTGGCATAAAAATCCGGGGGAGAACATATCATGATGATAAAGAGTATACTTGTTGTGATAATGGGAGCATTGCTGCTCGGATGGGTGATTTTCTGCGGCATACAGTTCATAAGACATGGGAAAAGAGTCATAGCCGACGGCGAGTTCACAGGTCATGTGAAATGTGAGAAATGCGGACTTGAATACGATGTCAGTCCCGAGGAATTCACGCGCAGCAGTCTCGTAAAAACAAGGAGCGTCTCAAAGACGCAGTTCAAAGGCGGAGCATTTGTCGATCGGCCGAGGTACAGGTATTTTGCCAAAAAATTTTATTGCCCCGGCTGCGGCAGGATGCGATATGCCAGGGTTCTCAATATAAACGAGTTAAACGATATCATGCTTGTCCCGTCTCTCAAGGTGGGAGCACGCTGGCTGGCAGCTATGGCCATCGGCGGTATCATAATAATAATGATCATGAAGATCCCGATGTATTTTGCTGACATGCACGCGGAGCAGCAGCTTGAGGAACTGAGACAGGAACAGTACGAGGATTTCGAGGAAAGGTACGGGCTGTAGTTTGCGGCATGGCACATCAGACGGTCTTAGCTCGCATGATAAACACTTTTCGTATTTATGGAAGATTCCGTGAGCAGTGCAAGCCCGGACATGGTGAGATAGAGCCCCCAGATAGAGCCCATAGTGAACCACGAGATCAACGGGTTGATGAAGATGATCATCGTGAGCAGCATGTCTATCACGCCGCTCATCAGCATGAGCTCGGAGCCCGAAACGAAGTTTTTATGCAGCGAGCTGAATTGCTGTATCTTGCTTATTCCGCTTATCAGGGTGAAAAACCCTATGGCGAACGTCAGCGTACTGAGCATGGGAACTGTTCCGTAGCCGTTTCCGAGAGCCGTCCAGAGCATGAGTAGGGCGAGAGCTGTCACAGCGACGCTGCCGGAAAGAGACCAGGCGTTCCTTTCCCCTTTATCGGATCTTATATAGGCTGTGATCCCGTATATCCCGTACAGCCCGAGGCCGGCGGCTATGACATATGCTATATTGAAAGCCATACCAAGCGGGTCAAAGAAAGTCAGCAGGCCGAGAGCCATCATCACTACTGAAATGGTTACTTCGGCTTTTTTGTTGGTATCATACATTTTTCTTCTCCTTCTGTTAAAAGTGTTATCGGCTTATGGTCTTATGATAAACTGTATACTGCAGAATAGCGGTTGTGTGTACAACGGATGGGGAGATAAGTTCATTACGATTAGCGTTGGAGGAATACAGCGACAAATGGCGTACAGTGAATTGATAAAAGATATCAATCGCATAAGGGAGTATATGCGGCAGTTATACATATTCGGTTTCAGAAAAAGAAGCGAATACAAAGGAAAATCGGCACGCAGCTACGATAACGAAAAAAGAAGAGTGGAAAGCTGGATGAGCGACTACATGGCATTCCGGCGTGAACCCGAGGGGAAAATATGTTTCATTTCCGTAGATACGAGGAACATTTCACGCAATCCTCTGTTCAATGCTTTCAGAGCGAAAAGCTTCACATCGAATGACATAACTCTGCATTTCTATATCCTTGATATACTTGAGGAGGAAAGCAGACTCACGGTGTCGGAGATAGCAGACAGGATAGCCGACGACTATCTTCATATGTTCGATGGCGACAGGAACATAGATGAGTCCACCATAAGAAAAAAACTGTCGGAGTATGAGAAGCTGGGACTTGTCATAAAAGAGCGGCACGGCAGGAACGTACTCTATACGAAGAATGATGATAAGGTGGATCCCGAATGCTGGAAAACGGCCGTGGCATTCTTTTCCGAAACCGATCCTGTCGGTGTGATAGGATCGTATATACTCGACAGGTTAAGCGATGTACCCGATGTTTTTTCCTTCAAGCACCATTACATACTTTATGCGCTCGACAGCGATATCATGTGTTCTTTGCTGACGGCAATACATGAAAGCCGTGAAGCTACGATAAAGCTGTTTAGCAGGAGGAAGAAAACCGTGTTGGAGCACAGCATCGTACCGCTGAAGATATATATAAGTACGCAGGACGGCAGGAGCTATGTGCTGGCGTCAGAGCAGCCGGAAGGACAGTACAATATGTACAGGATCGACAACATAAGATCTGTCAGCATCGGGAAAAATGCCGATGATATCGGCGCGCTGATAGAAGGGTGCGCAGGATTTGAACGATATCTCTGGAATACGTCCAACAGTAAAAAAGGCAGTACGGAACGCCTCTCGATGGTGCTGCGCATAGAGCAGGGAGATGAGCACATCATAAGAAGATTGAAGCGTGAGGGCAGGCACGGCATAGTTACGGATGAAGGCAAAGGGAGATGGAGATACGAGACAGAAGTATATGATCCTTCGGAAATGCTGCCGTGGATACGTACGTTTATCGGCAGAATAGAGTCGATAGAATGTACCGATGCCGGGATCATCGAGAGATTTTATGAAGATATGGAAATGATGTACGACATGTATGATATCGACGGAGGTGCGGATGATGCTGTTCAATGAGATATACGGCAGTTACTTTTCGGCGGTCTCCGATATATTGAAAAGCGCCGTAAAAGGGGAGCTGTCGATTGAAAAAATTTACGATGTGGTCGCAAAAAAAGGATTCGCCGAAAGCAGCATCAATATACCCGAAAAACTGGTAGGCGGGGAGTGGCCTTTGTTGACGCGCGATATGTCGACTCCGTTGAAGCATAAGCCGTCTATGCCCCTCACTACAATGGAAAAAAGATGGCTCAGGACTCTGCTGGACGATCCGAGGATCAGACTGTTCGGAGCAGACGATGCGGGTCTCGAAGACGTGGAGCCCTTGTTTGACAGGGACAGGATCGTATATTTTGACAGATATTCCGATGGGGATCCGTATGAAGATGAAGAGTATATAAAAAATTTCAGGATCATGCTCAAAGCTGCCGTGGAAAAGAGAAGCGTGGAGATCGTTTTCTGCACGGCAAGGGGAGATGAACGTATATGGACGTGTATGCCCGAGAAGATAGAATATTCGTCGAAGGACGATAAGTTCAGGGTGCAGGTGACGAGAAACGGCCGCAGAGATACGATAAACATAGGGCGCATACGGGATTGTAGGCTGACAGATGAGGCTGCCGGTGATGTGTGCGTGTCGGATGCGGGATCGCGTGAAAGATATCTGATAGCGGAGATAAGGGACGAGCGTAACGCGTTGGAGCGGGCGATGCTGCATTTTTCGCATCTTAAAAAGGAAACGGTAAAGCCGGACGAAGAGCATTACGTGATGAAGCTGTTTTATGACGTTGATGATGAGACGGAGATACTTATAAGAGTTCTGGAATTCGGACCGATGATGAAGGTCACGGAGCCGGAGGCTTTTGTGGAAAACATACGTAGCAGACTGGCAAAGCAGAGACGGTTGTAAGCAGAGACGGCTGTAAAGGCCGTCTCTTTTACTTATGGTGACTTTTCGCAACTTTTTTTCCGTGATTAACCGCAGATGCAGTGTTATCATATGCACACAGTCAAAGGTGCGGACAGCAAACCTACGGAAGTGGTATAGGTCAGAGGGACCACCTGGTTTAGGACCAGGGCGCCGCGTGTTCGACTCACGCTACCATTGAAAACGCACCTTGAAAGGCTGCAAAACGATACGGAAAAGAGGGATGG
>CASEFF010000117.1 GCA_949287115.1 uncultured Bacillota bacterium
GCTCCGTTATGCTCTTTTCACGATACATTCCTTTAAAATTATACTTTAATATATCAAAAATCCATTTTTGAGTATAACGCTTTTTTGCTCCCAACTCCATAACATGTATAAACCAGAACAAATCACCGTCATGACAGCAAATGGCAGGCATATCGCTTCTTTTTTCCCGTCAAAATACCCCCTGATTTTTGAGATTTCCGGATGCGGTTATACTTAATTTTATACTTTTGTGGCAAAAAAGTATAAACCGGACATCGCCACCTCCCTGAAAACGCCTTGACGCCCACTAAAAAAGCCGCCGATACCACTTCTGTGATGTCGGCAGCCGTTTCTCTCAAACGCCCGCTCTACAGAGTTATCCCGAGGAACATCGCTGCGATCAGCATATACACTATCGTCGTGAACATGTCGGTCAGCGACGATATCATGGGGTTTGCCATGAGTGCCGGATCGACGCCGATCTTCTTTGCTCCCATCGGCAAAAGGCTCCCCAGCAGCTTCGCGAATATGACGATTATCACCATGGATATGGCCACCGTCAGGGCTATCGCCATGCTCTCCCCGTCTATTATCAGCACCTTTGCCATGTTTATCAGGCTCAGCACCGCTCCCAGTATGAGGCTGACGCGAAACTCCTTCCACGTCACCTTCATTACGTCCTTCAGCTCTATCTCATCCGTCGCCATACCTCTTATTATCAGCGTCGAGGCCTGAGAGCCGCTGTTGCCGCCAGTGCTCATCAGCAACGGCAGATAGGATACCAGCACTATCACCTGAGCCAGCACCATTTCAAACCTCACCAGTATGGCTCCCGTTATCATCGCCGATATGTTCATGAATACGAGCCACGGCAGCCTGTTGCCGACGTGGCGGAAAACACCCTGATCCAGATATTCCGTATCGGAGTCGTCTATTACTCCGGCCATCCTCTCCATATCCTCGGTCGTCTCTTCCTCTATTACGGGAAGTATGTCGTCTACGGTGATTATTCCCACGAGCCTGTGCTCGTTGTCCACTACCGGTATGGCGAGGAATCCGTACTTCTTGAAGCTTTCGGCTACTTCTTCCTGATCGTCGTACACGTTGACATACACGTATTCCGTATTCATCAGATCGGATATCTTCGTATCACCGTCCGCTATGACGAGGGATCTCAACGAAACTATCCCCTCCAGCTTCCTGCCTCCGCGCTTTACATAACATGTATAGACAGTCTCGCTGTCCATGCCCTCGCTCTTTATATGAGCCAGCGCTTCCTCCACCGTCATGGTCTCCTGAAGGCTGATATAATCAGGCGTCATCAGACTGCCTGCACACGTATCCGGGTAATTTAGGAACGTGTTTATCAGCTTTCGCTCTTCCTTTGGCGTGCTCTCCAGTATCTTGTCGACGATGTTGGCCGGCAGTTCCTCCAGCACGTCTATCTTATCGTCAAAATCAAGTTCATCTATTATGTAGGATATCTCACGGTCCGTTATGCCGTGGACTATGGCCACCTGATCGTCCGACGGAAGGTATGAGAACACCTCTACCGATACGTCCTTCGGCAGCATCCTGAATATTATTATCGTCTTTTCAACACCGAGCTTTTCGAGCACTTCCTCGAGAATCTCGCCTATGTCGACCTCATTGTATTTTAGTATCTCATCTCTGGCCTTGAAGTACGACTTATCTGCCAGCAGCCCGATTATCTTCTCGGTATCCTCATCGAACTGCTGGTTCCTTGCCTCGTTGTCCATCGATATCTCAGCCATAGCGCCGCCTCCTCTCCGTATACCCTGTGTCCGGTACGCGATCTACCGAATCAGTGTGTTTCTCATATTTGCCGCGAAAAGAGCGGCTCTTTCCTCTATCCCTTCGGACAGCGCTATGCTGCCCGGGTCGTTTGCCGTTTCCAGTATAGCAAATTTGCCCGGCAAAGCAAACGTTTTATTCATATTGAGCCCGCTTATCAGCTGCTCCGCCACTATATCGCTGCCGCTGTATCCCGACACCACCACTCCGAACAGACATTTATCGTAAAACCTGTTCGTCGTGAAAAGCGCCGTCATGCGGTTGACGAACGCAGTCAGGTTGCCGCCCAGGGCATCGTTGTAATTGGGGCAGACCATGACGAGGGCATCGCATTCCATTATGGCCGGATACACCTTCTCCGTTATGGTCCCTCCGTAAAAGCAGCTCCCCTCCTCTCCGAAGTGGCGGCACATTTCGTAGGAGCATCCGCGGCAGTCCATGACCTGACCGTTCCTGAGGGATATCTCGTTGATGTGGCATTCCGGTATGTGCGCCTTTATCATGCGCCACAGAGCCATGCTGTTGGACGTCCTGCTGTTTCCGGCATGGAGCACCAGTATTTTGGGATGCTCCTTCTTTTCGTGAGAATAACCCATTATATTATCCACAAGGGTACGACCGGCAGCCATGTATGCTCCCATATTGTCGGTGTTGAGATTCTTCGCCTGTATATTGTAATTCTTCAGCGTCCTCGTTCCCTCCACCAGCGGTCTTCCCGGGAACGTGCACCCCGATCTGTTGGCTGTGAACACCAGGCTCCTTCCCGTGGATTTCGTGAAAAGCTCGCTGTTGCCGTCCAGTATCACACCGCCTGTCGAGCCGTCCAGCGCATCCCTGTTGAGCCTCAGGTATTTCATTATGGCGTACCAGTTGAGGTTTATGCCCGACTGTCCCAGCGATACCGTAAACAGTATGCGCCTTCCGCGCAGATCGGCATTCTCGACCTCCTCCGCCGTCGTCAGCATATCGAAGGAACGTCCTGCCAGACTGTATTTCACGATGCTTTCCAGCCTCTCCTTTTTCGTCTCCTCCGGGCAATATGGGTTTATTATCATCAGATCCTTCATAACGCCACCTCACTGTCATATCCGCTTCGCGGACCTCATCCTGCCGGCCTGTTCATCAAAACATATCCTTCAGACCGTCGTATGCTCTCTTTATCCTGTCAAACAGCCTGTCGTCAAGAGGCAGGTCTTCGATCTCTATCCCCTCCGTGCTCCGCCGCGTCCTGCATCCGAGAAATGCTCCGTCGTCGCCGCTCCCCAGATATACTGACGAATAGTTCCACCCGCCACGCAAAGTCTCCGTCAGCGATATTGCTCCCGACGATATGGCCGGAGCTATGAAGGGCTTGAA
>CASEFF010000118.1 GCA_949287115.1 uncultured Bacillota bacterium
CACCCGTTCGGCCGTCTTCATATTGTACAGCACTCTCAGCAGCTGTGCCATCGTAAGGGTGCCGCCCTTTGCGGCAAATGTGACACTCTCCTCAATATCATAAAAACCACCGACAGGTAATGGCCCCTTGTAGTTTATCAGCCTTACCGCTTCTGTGGTTTCGATCTGACGCTCTCTGATATCGGAAACATCATCGTAAGGCGCCAGCTCCGAGATGACGCGTCTCGTCATCCCGGAGCCTGCCTTGTCAGCGAGCATATCTATTATCTTGTCGTATTCCAGAATCTTTAAAGTCTTCTTTTCCATTTAGGATCAACCGTTGTTATTCTTGTATTTGTCCAGTTCCTTTTTGAGCTGCAGGTTCTCCATCTGTAAGTCAAAGAAGCTGTTTTCCAGTTCCTTGCATTTTCCCTCTATCTCTCTTACTACTTCCTCCATGTTGGTCTGAGCCTGAGTCCTTGCCGACTCCGCCGCATTCATCAGCTTCTGGATATCATCATCCTTCTGCTTAAGCTGGTTCATCAGCTCATCCTTCTGGATCACGATGGCCTGAGTCTCTTCCTTGTAGTCCATGTAATTCTTCTTGGATTCATCCCACAGCTGTACGTAATGCTGCGCATCCTTTTCCAGCTGCACGTTCATCCTCTTTAGCTCTTCCATCTCCTCCAGCGCCTGAAAGTATTCGCTGGTGATGTTCACTGCAGCCAGTACGGCGATGTTGGAAGGTACGACTCCTGCCGCCTTTGCCGCATCCGTCACTTCCTGCATCTTCGTGTCCACGTGAGCAGCCACCTGTATTATCTCTTCACGCGACTTCTCTCCGGCTATAACGTATTCCTGCCCGTAGATCTTTACCTTTACCTTATTGGTCTCCATATGAAATCCTCTCCTATATCTCCCTTAAAACCGCATTGAGCTTATCTCTGAGAGCTTCAAGCACGCCTGTATGCACCTTCGTCACTTCTTCATCCGTCAGCGTCTTGTTCCTGTCTCTGTACGTCAGAGCAAAGGCCACGCTCTTCTTGCCCTCATCCACCTGCTTTCCTCTGTATACGTCAAAAAGTCTGACACTTTCAAGGATATCCTTACCGTATTCTCTTATGATCTCTTCTATCTTCCCGACTTCCAGATCCTCGTCCACCAGCAGCGCTATATCACGCGAAGTCGACGGGTATTTAGGAAGCGGCTCGTAAACTATCTCCGTATCGGCATGTCTCATAAGAGCATCGAACATTATCTCGCAGCAGTAGATCCTAACGCCGTCCATGCCGTAATTCTCGGCAACATCCGGATGTATCTCTCCCATGATGCCCAGCTCGTCATACAGCACCGGATCTCCGTCTCCGCCTCTTACGGAAGGGACGGCTATTCGCGCACATCTTCCAGGATGATATACGCCGTACTGCGACTCGGCCGTGAAGACCACGTCCTTTACGCCCATGATCCTGAAGAGCTCCTCAAGCACTCCCTTCAGTCCGTAAAAGTCCTCTCCCTCGCCGTACATACCTATGCAGAGAGAATACTGCTCCTCCGGCAGATCGTCGCTGTTGACCATGTTGGCGATGAACGTGTTGCCGATCTCAAAAGCCTTCGCCTTATCTATCTTCCTCGAATAGTTCCTCGCCAGCACTTCCAGCATGTTAGGGGTCAGTATCGTCCTCATTACGGAGTTTTCCTCCCCGAGAGGGTTAATTATCTTCACGAACGCCCTTTCCCACGAATCCTCATCTATCCTGACATTATCAACGCCTTTAGGGCTTACGAATGAATATGTCTGTATTTCGTTGAGCCCCATGGCGCAGAGCGAATCCCTCACAAGGTCTCTCAGCTCTCTGTCGCGCGGCATCCCGGCCTCGCAGTTGCCCTTCGGCAGCGTTACCGGCAGCTTGTCGTATCCGTATATCCTGGCGATCTCCTCTATATAGTCCTCTTCCTCCAGCAGATCCTGCCTTATGGTAGGCGGCGTCACCGTGATGACATTGCCGCTCCCGCCGGTCTTTATCTCAAGGCTCTCGAATATGTCCACCATCTCCTGACGGGAAATCTCGATGCCGAGGACGTAGTTTATCCTGTCCACTCTCACGTCTATGGTCTTCGGCTCCTCAGGCGACGGATAATTGTCCACGCTGCCTTTGCAGACCTTACCGGCTCCTATCATCTCGATGAGCCTGCACACCCTGTCGGCTGCAGCTTCGCAGAGGTTCGGATCTATGCCTTTCTCAAATCTTGAAGAAGCCTCGGTCCTGAGTCCCAGCTTCTTCGACGTGGCTCTTACGCTGTCTCCGCTGAAGTTTGCCGACTCGACTATGATGGTCGTCGTATCGTCTTCTATCTCCGAATTGAGTCCGCCCATGACGCCCGCTATGGCTATGCCTCTTTCCGCATCCTTTATCAGCAGCATGTCGTCGGTCAGAGTCCTCTCGTTGCTGTCGAGAGTCGTGAACTTCTCACCGTCTGCGGCGTTCTCGACTATGATGGTCCCGCCCTTTACCTGATTGATATCGAAGGCGTGTATCGGCTGACCGTATTCCAGCATTACGAAGTTGGTGATATCGACTATGTTGTTTATCGGTCTCATGCCGGCATACATCAGTCTCTTCTGGAGCCACCACGGCGACTGCTCAACCTTGACGTCGGTGACTATCCTTGCCACATAGCGCTTGCAGCTTTCGGGGTTTCTGATGTCAACCGAAACGTAGTCCTTCGACTCGCCCTTTCCGTTTTCATCTCTTATCTGCGTATCCGGATATGAGAACGGCTTTTTGAACGTGGCGGATGCCTCTCTGGCCATTCCAACCATTGCAAGACAGTCGGGACGGTTAGGCGTGATCTCAAAGTCCACGACAGCCTGCTTCAGTCCCAGAGCTTCGGCAAAATCGCTGCCCGGTTCGTACTCACCCTCAAGGATCCATATACCGTCCTTGTGCACGACAGGAACTACCTTATCTTCAAATCCCAGCTCACCGGCGGAACAGAGCATGCCGTTGGATACAACTCCTCTCAGCTTGCCCTTCGTTATCTTCACTCCGCCTTCCTGCTTCGGCTGGCCGTGGAGCGGGCCCGGTATCCTGCTGTTATGGAGTGCAACGGGTACGAGGGCTCCCTCGAACACGTTAGGTGCTCCCGTAACGATCTGGAGCAGTTCTTCCGCTCCCACATCTATCTGACACACCACCAGCTTATCCGCATCCGGGTGCTTTTCTATCTTCTCTATCCTGCCTACGACCACGTTCTCCATTTCCTCACAGAAATGCTCGCACGTCTCGAGGTTGGATCCGGACATTATCATCCTGTCGCAGAACTCATCGGTATCTACGCCCGGATCTATATAATCTTTAAGCCATTCTATTGGAACTAACATCTGTACATCCTCCTATTTGAACTGATCTATGAAACGCATATCGTTCTCGTAAAACAATCTTATATCGTCCACACCGTATTTCAGCATCGCAACTCTCTCGACGCCCATTCCGAAGGCGAATCCCGTATACTTCTCCGTATCCAGATCTCCCACCTTCAGTACGTGAGGATGTACCATACCGCATCCGAGTATCTCTATCCATCCGCTGCCCTTACATACGCGGCAGCCCTTTCCGCCGCACTTGAAGCAGGACACGTCCATCTCCGCGCTCGGCTCGGTGAACGGGAAGTGGTGCGGTCTGAACTTCGTTCTTGTCGATGTACCGAAAAGCTGCTTCGCAAAGCTGTCCAGCGTGCCTTTCAGATCCGCCATCGTTATGCCCTCATCCACGACCAGTCCTTCGATCTGATGGAACATAGGCGAATGAGTGGCGTCCGGCGTATCGCATCTGAAGCATCTGCCCGGCGATATTACCTTTATAGGAGGCTTCTGAGCCAGCAGCGTCCTTACCTGTACCGGCGATGTCTGAGTCCTCAGCAGCGTATCCTTCGTTATGTAGAACGTATCCGTCATATCTCTTGACGGGTGGTTCGGACCGGCATTGAGAGCGTCAAAATTGTTGAACACCGTCTCCACCTCAGGACCTTCGGCTATGGAGAATCCCATGCTCATGAACACCTTTGACACTTCTTCTATCGTTATGGTTATCGGATGCTTCACTCCGAGCTTTACGTCCCTTCCCGGCTCCGTGACATCCAGTTTTTCCATCCTGAACTGAGCTTCCTTGGCGGCTTCCTTGACTGCTCTGAACTTTTCCTCCAGCAGTCCTTCTATCTCCGCTCTGACCTTGTTGGCCATCTGTCCCGTCTCTTTTCTCTCTTCCGGCGACAGTTTGCCCATTCCCCTCAGGATCTCCGTGAGCTGTCCCTTCTTACCGAGCACCTTCACCCTTATCTCGTCCGTCTGGGCCAGCGTGGTCGCTTTCCTGAGCTGTTCCTTCGCTTCTTCCAAAATCCTGTTTAACTGAGCTTGCATTTCCGTTTACCTCACATTTACTTTTATCTTTTCCGCGACAGATACATGAGTATGCCGGCGGCTACCGCCGCATTCAGCGACTCGATGGATCCGTCCATCGGTATATGCACCTTTATATCGGCTGCGTCTATGAACTCATCGCTCACACCGTTTCCTTCGTTACCTATCACGAGAGCGATCTCATCCGAAAGGTCAGCCGTAAAACAATCTTCTCCGCCGTCAAGGCATGTCACCGCGATGCGCTTTCCCGCCTCTTTGGCAAAGGCGATGGCGCTGCCGGCATCGGCGATTTTTATCATCGGTACCCTGAGCAGCGATCCGGCGGCAGCTCTGACCACCTTCTGAGAATAGATGTCCACGCATCCGTTGAGCAGGACCATACCGCCGTATCCGGCGGCTTCGGCAGTCCTTATTATCGTCCCCATGTTCCCGGGATCCTGCAGTCTGTCCATTATCAGTATGTTCCTGCCGGCAGTCTCCCTCATGAATCCGCCTGCGTCGTATACTTTCGCGGCTGCTACCGCTATGACACCCTGAGATGTTTCCGTCCCGGAAAGTCCGTCAAACAGCTCCCGGCTCAATTCGATGATACGGGTATCGCGCAGGCAAAAACGTTCAGCCTGCCTGCTGCCCTCTCTGACAAACACGGTCCCGACCCTGACGCCCGTATCGAAGGCGTCTTCCAGCGGCTTTACACCTTCCAGCAGATAGAGACCCGTCTCGTCCCTGTATTTTTTCCTCTTCAGCTTGAGCGCTTTCCTGTATACAGGGTTTTCTCTCGATGTGATGATCTTCATTATGCCTTAAATCAGAACAATAGCCGGCTGTAACCGGCTATTGAAACGTTCTTTTCCTTTCCCTATCTCTGCAGGAAAGTCGGGATATCTATACGTGACGAACTCCTGTACGGATCATCTCCCGAAGTCTCAGCACCGCTCTCCTGTGGCTCTGTCATATCCGCGCCCGCTTCAGCGCCGCTTCCCGGGATGACCGAGCTGTTGAGAAGATCGCCGTTGCTCTTTTCGAATCCGGCAGCAATAACGGTAACCATGATCTCATCCTGCATCTCTTCCTTGATGGATGCTCCCAGTATTATTATCGCGTTCTTATCAGCTTCCTCGTCTATCTGACTGGCGACTCTGTCGACGTCGAACATCGTCAGATCTCTGCCGCCCGTTATATTGATGAGTACAGCTCTTGCACCCGATATCTTCGTCTCAAGCAGCGGACTGTCGATGGCGCCTCTTACGGCATCTTCCAGCCTGTTCTCGCCCTTTCCGCTTCCGACGCCCATGTGTACTATACCTCTGTCCCTCATGATGGTCGTCACGTCGGCAAAGTCCAGGTTGATGAGAGCATCGTCCACTATGATATCGGAAATGCCCTGTACGCCCTTCTTGAGCACATCGTCGGCCATCTCGAAAGCCTCCAGCAGCGAAGTCTGCTCCTGTACCGTCTCCAGCAGCTTGTCGTTAGGTACGACTACGAGGGAGTCCACATACTTTTTCAGGAACTTTATTCCCAGCTCCGCATGTTCGCTTCTCTTCTTTCCTTCGAACCTGAAAGGCTTCGTCACGACACCTACCGTGAGGATGCCCATATCCTTGGCTATCTTGGCTATTATCGGAGCCGCACCCGTTCCGGTACCGCCGCCCATACCGCACGTAACGAATATCATATCCGATCCTGCGATGAACTTCTCCAGATCCTCAAGGTTTTCCTCCGCCGACTTCTGGCCTACCTCCGGGTTGCCTCCGGCTCCGAGACCCTTCGTCAGCTTCTCGCCTATCTGTATCTTCGTCTCAGCCTTGCTCTTGGCAAGAGCCTGCTTGTCCGTGTTCACGGCTATGAAAGTGACCCCTTTCATGCCCCCGTCTATCATCCTGTTGACTGCATTACATCCGCCGCCACCGACACCGATGACCTTTATCTCCTGCAGCGCCGAGTCATTCATCTCAAATTGCAACATTCAGAGGTACCTCCTATAAATTCTCGCATTTCATACTCTCAATATCTGAACATAAAAATCACATTTTACATAATAAACACGTATATTATAACATACAAGTATTATGGCGTAAAGGAACAATAATTATTACCGCTTATATTGATAACACCGCTTTCCGTGCCCTTCTGATACAGGTCGTACAGCACCGTCCTCAGCGCATCGGACTTTATGACATCCATGACGTTCTCGTACTTTCCGCTGCACACCAGTGAATCGTATACGTAGGCGCTGACATCGTTCTTTTCGATATGTATCTTCTTGAAATACAGGTCGTTTTCCTCCGCAGCCTTTATCAGCTTCATGGCCTTGTCGTATACCCCCTGCTCCTTCACTTCTATCGTCTTTTCAAGCTCGGCTTCGCTGACCTTGACGTTATCCACCAGCGTTACCTGCCGCTCTTCCTTCGATATTTCCAGCACCGTACCGTCGTTGCCCGTCACCACGAACTTCTTGCCCATGATGAACTGCGCCTTGCCGCTCCGCTCGGTGACGTGTATCTCTATCCTGTCGGGCAGCTTCCTGTCCACATCGACGTCTTCCACATACAGGTTTTTCTTTATCCTGCGCTCCACGAACCATGGATGCACATCGAACAGGTTCTCCCCCGTCTCAAGCTCCGACAGCTTCAGTATCTCATCATCGGAGATCTCTTCATTGCCGATGACCGCGATACCGTCCACCGTAAAATACTCCATATGTGCCACGAAATATAGTCCGACGCATATGAGCACGAACAATATGAACCGCAACAGGTAGTGCTTCTTGCGCCGCTTCTTCCTCTTGACGGTTTTTTCCGTACGGTTATCACTTCTCATATCCTGCGATGTTTTTCCTTTTATCTTAATATATATAGTGTTTCGCCGTTACCCACCCCATGTTCGCCGCATCCGCTGCGACAACGGGAGTAACGCCGCTATCCGTCTTCTCAACCGCCGTTTTCTTCACACAACATATTGTTATTTTCATTATATCTTCTTTTGGCGATATTTCAATATCCGTTTCCATTTTTTCAATTTTTTTGTATATGACGGATATGTCCGGCACCGTATACGCCGATCACCCCATTATGGAGTCGCATATGATCTTCGTTGCGTCTGCCGGCGAACATGACAGACTGCCCGCAGCCATATCCTCAAGGGCGGCAGGATCGCCTTTCAGCCTTTCTATCTCTCCCACGAGTCCGTCGTTGTCCAGATCCTTTTCCTCTATCACGACTGCGCCGCCTCTGTCGGCCACGACCTTTGCGTTGAAATACTGGTGGTTGCCCGTCACCATCGGAGACGGTATGAATATGGCCGGTCTCCCGCAGGCCGTGACTTCCGCCACGGTCAGTGCCCCGCTCCTGCTTATCACAAGGTCCGATGCGGCAAGATATTTCGCCATATCGTGTATGTACTCCAGTATCATTATATTATCCGCAGGCACCGTTCCCTTGTCGGCAAATTCGCTCTTTATCGCTTCGTAGTAATAGCTCCCCGTCGCAAGGCACACCCTGACACCGTCATCGCCGTTGAACCTCTCTATGACCTTCATCATGGCCCTGTTTATACGTCCGGCTCCCTGACTTCCGCCGAACGCCAGGATGACAAAATCCTCATCGCCGAACCCCAGAGCTTCTCTGGCGGCTTTCCTGCCGGTATCGACGAATTCATGCCGCACGGGATTCCCCGCCACTATGTGCTTTTCGGGATGTTTGAAATCACCTGAAGCCTCAGCGAATCCCAGAAACAGTTTTTCGGCCCTGCGCTCCAGCATCTTGTTGGCCATACCGGCCACGGCGTTCTGCTCGTGTATATACGTCGGTATGCCCATCTTCTGAGCCGCTTTCATCACCGGCACGCTGGCATAGCCGCCTGTGCCTATAACCACGTCGGGCCTGAAATCCTTCAGGATCTCCTTTGACTGCCTGTTTCCTTCCATCAGCGTCAGCGGCAGCTTTACATTTTTGATTATGTTCTTCCTGTCGAGCCAGCCCGCCGTTATGAACCTGATCTCGTATCCGCTCTTGGGCACGAGATCCTTCTCAAGGCCGATCTGAGAGCCGACAAAAAGTATGTCCGAATCCGGCTCCCTGCGCTTTATCTCGTCTGCTATGGCGACTGCGGGATATATGTGCCCGCCCGTACCGCCGCACGTCATTATCACTCTCATTTTTCCGTCTCCTGATTTTCCACGTGTCTCGATATGTTTATCAGCACCCCTGCGGAAAACATGAATATCAACAGGGCGTTACCGCCGTAACTTATGAACGGAAGGTTTATACCTGTAGCCGGCATTGACGATGTCACGACAGCTACATTGAGTATCACCTGTATGGCCACCATGAGTATTATGCCCGAGGCCAGCAGCATGCCGAACTGATCGGGCGCTTTGAGGGCCACACGTGTCCCCCTCCATATGAATAGACAGTACAGCGCCATGAGCAGCAGCAGCCCGAAAAAGCCCAGCTCCTCACCTATTATGGCCATGATGAAGTCGTTTTGCGGTTCGGGAAGATACAGGTTTTTCTGCACGCTCTTGCCGAGCCCGACACCGAAAAGGCCTCCCGATCCCAGCGCCAGCAGCGACTGGACCGCCTGATATCCGTCGCCCAATGGGTCTGCAAACGGATCCGTGAAGCTGGTCAGCCTCGTGTACCAGTATGAATCCTTCATGAACAGCAGTATGCTCAGCACTCCGGCAGCTCCGAGCCCTCCCGCCGTGAGCACGTAACGCCACTTGAGTCCCGCCACCAGCATCATGGCGATGATTATGCCGCAGACGGTGATGGCAGTCGACAGGTTTGGCTGCATTATTATAAGAGCGCCGTAGAGGGCAGCCACACCTATGAGCGGCAATATCCCCCGCAATACCGACTTTATACGATCCCCGTTATCGCCCAGGAACCATGCCACGAACATTATGGCCGCTATCTTCGCTATCTCTCCCGGCATTATGGTAACAGGCCCCAGCCTTATCCACCTCGTCGCACCGTTTGTCGTCTGTCCCAGCGGCGTCAGTACGAGAACCAGCAGCAAAATGCTCACGACAAAAATAGGCAGAGCCAGTTTTTTGTACCACCTGTAATCGAATGACGCACCGAAGATCATGGCGCCAAACCCCAGTATGACCCATACTCCGTGTCTCAGCAGGTAGCTGTAGGCATTGCCGTCCTGACTTATGGAGTAGTAATAGCTGGCGCTGAATACCATGATCAGTCCGAAGATCACCAGCATCAACGTAAAGAGCATGAGCCAGAAATCCCCGGATCTGAGCTTTATGGATTTTCTGTGCTTACCGGCTCTTTCCGTTCTCCTGCCGGCCCTTCCGGCCCTGTCAGTTCTGTCCATCCTGTCTGTTCTTTCCGTCCTGTCCAATTAAACCAGTCACCTTTCCAACGCGCGTACGCAGTCCATGAAATGTCTGCCCCTCTGTTCGAAGCTCGTGTACATATCCCAGCTGGCGCATGCCGGAGAGAGGAGCACCACATCGCCCGGCTGAGCGATCCTGTAGGCTTCCCTCACGCAGGCTTCCATGTCCTTCAGTATTATGGAATCCGTGAATCCCGCCTTCTCCGCGGCATTCTTTATCTTCGTAGCCGTCTTTCCCATCAGAAGCAGCGTCTTCACCCTGCCGTCAAAAGCATCGACGAACTCATCGAATGACGCATCCTTATCGTATCCGCCCGCTATGAGTATTATGTTTTCCTTCATGGCCTCTATGGCCTTTATGGACGCATCGGGATTGGTTCCCTTCGAGTCGTTCACGAACTTTATGTCATCTATGGTGTTGCAGATCTCGAGCCTGTGCTCGACACCTCTGAAGGACCTGAGCACTCCGGCTATCACGTCCGCAGGTATTCCTCCGAAAAACGCCATCGCCGTTGCCGCCAGAGCGTTTTCAAGGTTGTGCGGCCCCGGTATGCCTATTTCCTCAGGTCTGCATATCTCCGTTATCTTACCGTCCTTTTCCTTGACGATGATCGTGTCTCCGTCGACGAAAAC
>CASEFF010000119.1 GCA_949287115.1 uncultured Bacillota bacterium
GGATCTATACCGAACACCTTTGCGGTCTTTGCAGTTTCCACGGCGATCTCCGCCAGCTCATCCTCGTTGGGAGCTATGTTGATGGCACAGTCGCCCATAGCCAGCTTGTTGTCGCTTTTCACCATGATGAAGCATGAGCTTACGATCTTGTTGCCCGGCTTCGTCTTTATCAGCTGGAGCGCAGGTCTTACCGTATCTGCCGTCGAATATGTGGCTCCTCCCAGCAGGCAGTCGGCCTTGCCCATCTTCACCAGCATCGTTCCGAAGTAGTTGGACTTCTGCAGCGCCGCTCTCACTTCGTCTTCCGTCATCTTGCCCTTTCTGAGCGCTACCATCTCAGCCACCATGGCATCGATGTCGCCGTACTTCTCGGGGTCTATGATCTGGCACTTTGAAATATCAAAACCGGCTTCATCGGCTGCCTTCTTTACAGCTCCTTCTTCACCGAGTAGTATAACTTTCAGGATATCATCGGCCACCAGCTTTGAGGCTGCATCGAGTATACGCGCATCCGTACCTTCCGTGAAAACGATAGTGCGTGTATCCGCTTTCAACTGCTCTGTCAGTTTGTTAAACATTCTTTTCCCTCTTTTCCGTATATTTTTCGTATCGTTCCTAAAGATGCGTACAACGTACGCACATATTTATTTTATAGATTTGGCGATGCCTTTTCAAGTACTTCCCATGAAAATTTACAGTACCATCATACGGTTTGACGTCTTTACACGTCCGGACACCTGTAACGCGGCTTGCCCGTGCTGATGCCGCCGTATTCTATCGCTTCCTCCGGACACCCCGTTATGCAGTCCATGCAGTGGATGCATCTTCCCTGCCACCCGGGTCTTCCGTCCGCCATCTTTATATCGCCTACGGGACACGCCGCTTCACACCTTCCGCACCCCGTACATCTGTCGTCGACACGGAATTTTTTATCCCCTACTATATACCTGCAGAATATCGGATTTACGATGGTGCTCTTTATCCTGTCGGCGATGCCGACGGTCTTCTCGGGAAACGGCTTTCCCTCCGATATCAGCCCGGCGTAGATGTCCATCAACGGAACGGCAGCCTTCACTATCTGTCGAGCTTCCTCTTCCCTGGGCGCATCGAACATGGCGATATAGTTTTCCGGCATCACCAGTTCCCCGCATCCCATGTACTTCAGACCCTTATCAGCGCAGAGTTTCCCTGCGTATGCGGCCGCATTCCCCATCTCGCTGCCGCAGGTCAGTACGAAATATGCAGGCGTCCCCTCTGCGAACTCCGAACGTCTGATGAGCGCCTCTACGATCCGCGGCATCCTCCATCCGTAGACCGGCATGACAAAAACTGCGGGTTCTTCTTTATCTGTCCCGTCGATGCCCGTGCCTTCCCTGATCATCGGCCTGAGATCGCATATATCATCGCCGCTCAGCTCACCTATTCGTTTGGCTGCAAATTCGCTGTTTCCCGTACCCGAAAAATAGAATATCATCGTCTTCTCCTATCTGTTATCGACTTTCTCCGGATAAAGATCGTGATGGGTCAGTCGCTCGAAAGCCACCTTCTCCCACGCGGTCCCCGGTTTTCCGTAATTGCAGTACGGATCTATGGATATGCCGCCTCTCGGCGTGAACTTGCCCCATACTTCTATATACTTGGGATCCATCAGCTTTATCAGATCCTTCATGATGATGTTGACGCAGTCCTCGTGAAAATCCCCATGATTGCGGAAGCTGAAAAGGTACAGCTTCAGCGACTTGCTCTCCACCATCAGCTCCCCCGGCACGTATGAAATATATATGGTCGCAAAGTCCGGCTGCCCCGTCATCGGACAGAGGCTCGTGAATTCCGGACAGTTGAACTTGACGAAATAATCGTTTTCAGGATGTTTGTTTTTGAACGTCTCCAGCATTTCCGGAGCGTAATCCGTCGGATATGACACCTCTTTGTTTCCCAGAAGCGAAACGCCTTCAAGTTCGGTTTTATCCCTTCCGCTCATTTCTCTGCTCCTTTCATTATCATGACCGCTCGCCGCGCATCGCCGCTGCGCCCGACGGTCTCCATACCCTTTCCAGCGCCTTTACGATGACTACTCCCACTATGCCCGGCAGTATCTGCCCTATGCAAAGGTTGAGCGCCATCAGCCAGTACGGCATATTGAGAAAATATGACAGGTAAACGGCCACTCCCAGCCCCGGCACGAAGACTATCGGCAAAGCTACGAAAGCCTTGTTCCAGCCCTTTCTTCTTATGAGCACCACCAGTGCCGTCGTCAAAAGTCCGACGATGCAGCCGCCGACCATATCCACGACGCCGAATCCTCCAAAGAGCATGTTCGATATCAGATTCGCAAAACCGAGGGGCACAACCAGGAACGGAAAGATATACGCGAGAGCATACAGCGACGTGGCGATCCTGATCTGATACGCCCCGAAGGAAAAACTCTGTGTAAAGTACAGCACTACGATGTAGAGAGCCATCATCATGGCAGAAAACGTCAGCTTCTGCATGCGGCTCATGTTATGTATA
>CASEFF010000120.1 GCA_949287115.1 uncultured Bacillota bacterium
AGGATTTTTTGTGATTGGAAAATTGTATTTCATGACGTTCTCCTTTATATATAAAAAATTTTTTGCCTGATTTTATACACCTGTATTTTACAACAAAATCGGTGCGAAGTCCAACACTACAACAATAAATATACCACTAAAATTGTTTGCACACAACAATGAAAATCAAAAAATATTGTAAAAATCACCAAGCATCACCAAAAAACTGATAATTTCCCGTATTTCGTGAAACCCACATAAAAAGAAGATATAATAAATAGGTTATGAGTATGAAAAAAAAGGACAGGAGCATACCGGCAAGGCTGGTGCTGATGCTGGTGAAAATAGCGATACTGATATTGATAGGAATCGTGATCGCGGATCTTTACGTCGTCAAGAGCACGGAAGACCAGATCGCGGCCGTTTTTGATGCGCCGGAATACAGCATGACGGACGGTGAACTTGACACCATGAAAGCTCTTGACGCTGACTGCATAATGGTACTGGGAGCCTCCGTTAACGGCGACGGCACCCCGAGCCCCATACTGAGGGACAGGCTCGACGTTGCCATTGAGCTTTACAATCGGGGCGTGGCGGCGAAGATACTGCTTTCCGGCGACAACGGGCAAATGGTCTACAACGAGGTGCAGGGCATGAAGAATTACGCCATGGATGCCGGCGTGCCGGAGGAAGATATATTCATGGACCACGCCGGGTTTTCGACCTACGAGTCCGTATACCGTGCCGGATACATATTCGGCGTGGAAAAGATGGTGGTGGTGACGCAGGAATACCACCTGTACAGAGCGCTTTACGGCTGCGACAGGATGGGGATAAAAGCCCTCGGCGCGGCATCGGATCAGCACGACTACTCAGGACGGGAAAAGCGCGAGATAAGGGAAGTGTTGGCGCGTGACAAGTATCTGGTGAAATGGATATTCAAGCCTAAACCTACGTTCCTGGGAGAGAAGATATCGCTCTCGCAGTAGCTGACCGCCCGAATGATGCAAAGGGTTATGCAAAGCGGCGACGCGGCCTGCGACCGGAAACGACAGCCGGCAGGAAAGCGCAGGGCGTGTGTGCAGCCGGCGGAAACGCGCGGAGCAGATGCGACCGCGCCGTGATCTTGAGAAGGAGGACGTTTACATGAAAACCGGAAGAGTGGCTATCGTCAGATGCGACAGCTATGAGAGCCGTCAGGTGGAAAGGGCGGTGCGCCGGGCCGTGGAGCTTCTGGGAGGGCTCGATGAAGTGGTTGCGGCGGGCGGAAAAAGCCTGACGCGGGAGAGCAGCATAGTCCTCAAACCGAACCTCCTTGCAAAGACCGATCCCGACGAGGCGTGCACCACCCATCCAGCCGTGTTCGGAGCCGTCGGCAGGCTTTTCGCGGAAAACGGATATACGAATCTCAGGTACGGGGATTCGCCGGGAAACCCCATGATCAAAGTGGAGTCCGTGGCCGAAGGCTGCGGCATAAAGGCGGTTGCGGACGGGCTGGGCATACCGCTGGGCAGGTTCGATAGCGGAAGGCGCGTGGCTTTCCCGGGCGGAAGGGTAACGGATTCCTTCGTCCTGTGTGACGAGATAGCCGATGCCGACGCCGTCGTGAACATATGCAAGATGAAGACCCACCAGCTGGAACGGATAACCGGCGCCGTCAAGAACACGTTCGGCTGCGTTTTCGGCATCAACAAGGGCGCGTCCCACGCCAGGTTTGCCACGGCGGAGGTCTTCGCCAAGATGATAGCCGACCTCAACGATCTTGTGAGGCCGGTGCTCCACGTAATGGACGGCATAACGGCCATGGAAGGCAACGGACCGAGGTCGGGAAACCCGAGGCAGATGAACGTGATACTGGCATCCGCCGACCCAGTGGCTTTGGACGCGGTGTTCTGCCATCTGGTGCATCTGGCGCCGGAGCTGGTGCCTACCAATGTCAGCGGCATGGAAAGGGGCATAGGGACGTGGAGGGGGCTTGAGATCGTCGGCGAGGAAGGGCCGATGACGGTCGATGAAGCGGTGGCAAAGTACGGCGACCGCGGTTTTGACGTGCAGCGGGACGCGGGATACAGAGGGGCGCTGAGACAGGTGAGGTTCCTTGCGCCGTTTCTGGAAAAGAAGCCGGTCGTCGCAAAGGAGCGCTGCATCGGATGCGGCGTGTGCGTCAGCGCATGTCCCGTCGACGGCAAGGCCATAAGGCTGCAAACGTCGGGAACGCCGCAGCGGCCTGCAAATGCAAAACGGAAAGTCGCCGTCTACGATTACGATAAATGCATAAAGTGCTACTGCTGTCAGGAAATGTGCCCCGAGAGGGCGATAACGGTGAAAAAATCGCTGCTTGCCAGGATAGCCGACAGAAGATGGAAAATCTGAGTCGGGCATGATATAATCAGAGCATCAAGGAGGTGCCGCCATGGCTTCAGAGACAGGCCTTTACGAAGGCAGGAAGGGACAGAAACGCCTTAAGGCGATAGAAAGACAGATCAACAGCGTCAACGAGGAGTTCGACCACAGGTATGCCGACAGTCCGGAGATGAGATATCTCAGCGGAGAGAGCGGGCAGATAAGGTGGATAGGCATGGCGGGACTCATATTCGCCATGGCTCAGCGTGACGTCAGTTTCAAGTGGTCGGGCATGATGGACTACGGATTCATAAGGCTGTGCGCCAAATGGCTCGACGACAGGGACATCGACACGGTGACGGAAGAAACGGCGGTGGCGATGATGAAGGATATACTGCCGGACGAGCTGTGCTCTGAGCTGAGGGACGAGATTGCGGCGCTGGAGATCCTGTAACTATCATCTGGAGGTAACGATGAGATTTGATCTTACTGTAGATAAAAGAGCCGAAGCGTCGATAGACGGCAGGCTGTGTGTGAATTGCGGAAAGTGCGGAGATATATGTCCGACGGGCGCTGTGGAGGAATACTGCAGGACCGTTTACCGGATGTTCGACGATGCGGACGGAGAAGGCAGGGGCAGCGAGCCTGAAAAGGCCGCGGATGGCGGTCGTGATATGACGGCGGGAACGGAAAACCGCAGACGCACGCTGCCGACTTTCGAAGAAGCGAAGGAGCTGGCGGTCAGCTCCGGCTGCCGCAGCGGATGTCCGCTGGGCATAGTGCCCCAGGCGGTCGCGGCCCTCGTGGAGTCGGGAAATGTGGAAGGAGCATATCGCATGATATGCGAAAAGAGCCCGCTGCCGTGGATCAGCGCCACGCTGTGCGACAATATATGCGGCGATCAGTGCAAGCGCGGACGGTTCATCGACGAGGCTATAAACATGAAGGGGCTGGAGAGGTACGTTCTCGGCACCGTTGAAAAGAGGAACGCTGAAGGAAGGCACGCCGGAGGATCGACAGCGTCGTCCCCGGGCGCGGCAGCACCGCAGTCCGGCGCGGGCGCCGGGATCGGCCACACGCAGCGTCTGGATACGAAGGTGGCAGTGGTTGGAAGCGGCCCTGCAGGACTTTCCGCGGCTCTTGTGCTCGCGAAAAAGGGCCACGGCGTGACGATATTCGAAAAGGACGGCAGAGCCGGCGGCGCACTCAACTGGGGAGTGCCGGATTTCAGGCTGGACAGGAGCAGGCTGGGAGATGAGATAGACCGCGTGACGGCGGAAGGCGTCGAGATCAGATACGGTTGTGCTGTGGGAAGAGACGTTTCCCTCGATGAGCTGTGGCGCGAAGGTTTCAGCGCCTGCCTCATAGCGGCGGGAACGTCGGTGGGACGCATGCCGGGAGTGCCGGGAGACGATGCGCCGATGATATACGATGCGGTCAGCGTTATGAGACAGATAAACGGCGGCGAGGACGAAGGCGTCGAGCTGGGCAACGATGTCATAGTCATCGGAAGCGGCAGGATGGCTGCCGATACGGCCAGAGTCATAAAGCGCACCGGAAGGAACGTCGTCTGCGCTCTGACGAAGGGCGGCAAGGAGCCGGGACTTGCCGACGGCAGTCTGGAAGCCATCGTCAGAGAAGGTATCGACCTCAGGGAAGATACTATGGCAAAGCAGATAATAAGGGAAGACGGCCGCGTCAAGGCGGTGGAGCTGACGAAGGTTGCGTATGTGACAGGCGCGATCAGTGAGGGCAGTGCGGACGGAAAGACCGGCGCGGCAGAGCTGCGGCAGGTGAAGGGCAGCGAGACAAACGTGTTCTGCGACACCGTCGTGCTGGCTGCCGGACGCAGGTGCAGCGTCGAGGACATCGGCAACATGGAGACCCATCCTGACGGCAGGGTAAGAACCGACGACCTGTGGATGACAAACAAGGACATGGTCTTCGCGTGCGGCGAGGCCGCAGAAAAATGCAGCTCGGTGGCCGAGTCCATGGCTTCCGGAGTCAAAGCCGCGGAGGCAATAGACAGGATCCTGAGGGAGAGCTTCCGTCAGGAGAGGAGCCGCAGCGTGAAGAATGCGCCGGACATATCGGCGATATATCCGGAAAACGTCAGGGCGGTGGTGCCGCAGCGCGAGGATGTGATGGTCGAAGGCGGCATTGAGAACGCCACGTACGACAACCACACGGAAGACGTGCTGCCGATTTTGCGCGATGCGGGCATAGATGAAGACATGGAAAGGTTCGCGCCGCGGGATGAAAAGGGCGCGCCAAAGCGCAGGATAGCGGTCGTGGGAGGCGGCATCGCCGGCATGGCTGCCGCGATAGATCTGGCAAAGAGCGGCTATTCCCCGGCCATATTCGAGAAGGAATACGCGCTGGGCGGCAGTTACAGGTGGCTGGCGTCCCACAAGAGGATAGACAGGGATCTGCTTGACCGCGAGACGGCAAAGATCGCGGCTTCCGGCATAGAAGTGGTGTACGGCGTGTCGGTGGGCAGGTATCCCGACGTGAAGGAGCTGTTTTCCATGGGCTATGAAGCGGTGCTGTTCGCCATAGGGGAGAGCATCGGCTCCGTACCGGATATGGACGGCTTTGAAACGCGCGGAGCCTTTGAGATAGTTTCGCTGATGGGCAAACTGATGAGCGGCGAGAGACCGGATGGCGTCGGACGACAGATCATCGTCGCCGGATGTGACGAGATGACGTTCGATGCGGCGAGACTCCTGAAAGAATCCTGCGACCAGGTGACGGTGCTGGCGCCGATGAGCAAGGGAAGCCTGAAAGCCTCCGTGGCCTCGGTGGCGGCGGCCCTCGATGAAGGCGTCCATCTCGTGACGGGAGCGGAGCCGGTTTCCATAGAGACGGAGAACGGCATGCTCAGAGGCGTGAAGTGCAGGATAAGAGAAAAGAACATCATGATAGACATCACGTGCGATACGCTGGTGATGGGCGGCACGGCAAGGCCGGACACAGGAGCGATAGCGGCGGCCAATCCGGAGCTGGATATGGATGAAAAAGGATACATACAGGTGGACGACAAGCTGATAACAAGCATGTACGGCGTATTTGCGATAGGCGATCTGGATCTGACGTCAGCCGAAGCAGGACGCGCCGGAGCTGCGGCTGTGAAGAGCTTTCTGGAGTCGGATCAGTTCCGTTCGGTGGCAAAACTGCGGGAGCCGGAGGAACCTCTCAGCGGAGCGGCGGTGAAATACGAGATATTCGAAGGCCGTGACGGAAGGGAGAGCGGGTTCGAGATCGGAACGAAGCCTTTCGACAGATACAGGGCCGTGACGGAATCGTCGCGCTGCATGGGGTGCGGTTTCCACTCGGTCGCAGCGTCGCGCTGCATGGGATGCGGCGTATGCGTGGCGGTGTGTCCTGCGGGAGCCATAACGATGAAAGCCGTGGAAGCAAACGTCGCGGGAGAGGAGGAAGGACGATGACTGTTTTCGAAAGAGAAGTGACCGTAGTCGGAGCGGGGCCTGCGGGAGCCGTATGCGCGTCGTATCTGGCGAAGGCGGGGGTCGACGTGCTCCTTCTGGAAAAGGACGTGTTTCCGCGGGAAAAACCTTGCGGGGATATACTCAGGGAAGGTTTCGTATATCACATGGAGGCTCTGGGAGCCGCAAGGGCTGTGGACGCCATGAGCACATGTGTCAGGAATCTCAGGCTTATAAGCGACGGCGGCAGTACGACGACGATTCCGTTTGAGTGTTACTGCGTTCCAAGACACGATGTGGACAGGCTGCTGGCTGACACGGCAGTATCGCTCGGCGCAGAGCTGAGGCAGGGCTGCACCGTGACGGGCGTGACGACCGATCGCGGAAGAGTCACGGGCGTAAAGGCGATATACAGGGGCGAAGAGATAAGGATAAGGAGCAGGCTTGTCATCGGAGCCGACGGGGCGTTCTCCGCTACGGCGAAGGCCGCGGGGGTGATGAAGGAATCTCCGTACGGCATGTGGATAGGTGAAAGGGCGTACTTCGAAGGCGTGGAGCTGGACAGGTCGCTGGCGAAGGGTCAGTACGACGCTTACGGTGTGTTCGGTTTTGAAAGGGAACCGGGTACGGGATACCTTTGGGTCATGCCGGTGGGAAGAGACGGCGTGACAAAGGGCGTATGCAATGTCGGCGTCATGGTGCGCGGCAGGGATGATTATGAGAGGCTGGATCTCAGGCAGTGCGTCTCGCGCTGGATAGATAAGCACCCGGAGCTTTCCGCCATGTTTGGCAGGGCGGTGCGCGTCAGTCCGTGGCAGGGCGGCAGGATGAACGATGTCAGCTGCGGCACGGGAGTGACGGCAGACGGACTGATGATGATCGGAGACGCGGCGGGACTCGTGATGCCCCTTTCAAACGACGGAATGACTGCTGCTGCCGATTCGGC
>CASEFF010000121.1 GCA_949287115.1 uncultured Bacillota bacterium
GAACCGGCTGCCGCGACTTTATTTTCTCTATGCCTTCGTCGAAAGGCGCGTATCCTATACATTCCCCGTCAAAATCGACTCCCGACCTTTCCAGCTTGCGTGTAGCGAAGTTCATGACGCACCACATGCTGGTGCCTGCCGCTACGGTGCTGCCGTCTTCGCTGTTCAGGTAGAAATCTCTGGGGAATGCCGCTCCCTTTTTCGGCCTCGGATACGTGGAAAGCCTGTATTCCGCATCGGGCTCGATGCTGCCGTATATCTCGTATTTTACCTTTGACAGCACCCATATCCAATCCTTCTTTATCAGCTCGTCGTATCCCACTCCCAGCGCATCGGCGTGATCCGATGCTATCTCCTGATAAGCGTGGAGCAGCGATGATGCTTTCAGCACCCCGTTTTTATCGATATCCTCAGTTGCAAATCTTATGATCTGTTCAAGCTCAAGCATTTTTCCTCCCGGTCCTTTAATCATGTCATTCTATGGATTTCAGCGATTCCGCCATGTTTATCCTTCTTATCTTGCGCCTCAGTATGATATCGACGATGATGGCAAATCCCAGCACCACCAGTACGGTGAACAGGAAGCTGGACTTTTCGATCACCTCGTTAAACGATACTGCATCCACCACTATCCTGTTCATGATGAATTTGTGCAGCGCCACGCCCGTCGGCAGTCCGACGGCTATACCCATCAGAACCAGAATGAAATTCTCCCTGAATACGTAGGAGCCCAGCTCACGCGGATAAAATCCCAGCACTTCTATCGTCGCGATCTCACGCTCTCTCTCCGTTATGTTGATATTGCCGAGATTGAACAGCACTATGAACGCCAGTGCTCCGGCACATCCTATGACAAGTATGATGATGTAGTTGAGACTCACCATCATATCGTCGACGTACGCCCTCATATCCTCGTTGACCGTCATGCTGATGACGCCGTCGAACTCGTTCACCTTCTCCGCCATATCCTGTACGTCGACTCCCTCGTCAAACGTGGCGAACATTATGTACGGATCGTACTCCTTATCCATCATCTCTTCGTACGTCTGCGCATCTATGTATATGTAGTTCGATACGTAGTTCTTATATATCCCCGATACCGTCAGCGTCACAGTCTTTGTATCGTCATATGTCACGTGTATCCTGTCGCCGGTCTCGACACCTATCATATCTGCCAGCTTGTTGTTTATCATGGCTTCGCCCTTTTCAGGGTAAGTCAGCCTGTTGCCGTCCATATCCGCGAAGTTCACCGCCCGCGTCATGTTGTCATCATCGGATACCATGAGGTTGCACGTTTTGCTCACATCGTCGCCCTTCACCGTGACGGATCCCTGCTGCAGCAGTACCACGTTATCCAACACATCATCGTACTCCGTTTTAAAGGAAATCTCTCTGTCCTCGTCGAGCTCCTCGAAAGCCACCGTCATCTGATACTTATCTATCTCCGTATACTGATGATCCGCTATGCCCGCTACGGAGTCATGCAGTCCGAAGCCTGCCAGCACCAGCGAAGTGCATCCGCCTATACCCAGTATCATCATTATCATTCTCTTCTTGTATCTGAATATGTTCCTCGCCGACACCTTGTGGAGGAACTTCATCTTTTTCCAGATGAATCCTATCCTTTCAAGGAATATGCGCTTGCCCGCCTTGGGTGCTTTAGGCCTCAGTATCTCGGCAGGCATATGTTTCAGCTGTTCTCTGCATGCAAGATATGTGGTGCCGCTGGAACACATCAGCGATACCACCAGCGATATGAGCGCCAGCTGCCAGTCGAAGTAGAATTTCAGCGGTGCGAACCCGAACATCATGCCGTAGGCTATCCATATGAAATACGGGAAGTACTTTGACCCGGCAAGGAATCCGGCGATACATCCGAGAAGCGCCGCCGATCCCGAGTATATCATGTACTTCATCATGATCTTGCCCGAGGTATATCCCAGCGCGCTTAAGGCTCCCAGCTGCGTCCTTTCCTCATCGATCATACGCGACATCGTCGTCGAGCATACGAGAGCCGCTATGAGGAAGAAGAATACCGGGAATATCTTGGCGATGCTGTCCACTATATCGGCATTGCTCTCAAACGATCCGAAACCGGTGTTGTCATCCCTGTCATATACGTATATCTCCGGCTTTTCCAGCTCCGCCAGTTCTTCTTTGGCTTCATCCAGCTCCTGCTGACCCTTTTCCAGCTCCGCCTCGGCTTCGGCAAATCCCGCATCGGCCTCGGCAACTCCTGCATAATACTCGGCATATCCGCTCTCAAGCTGATCTTCCGCTTCATCCAGCTTCTTCGCCTCTTCCGTTATCTGCGACAGTCCTGAGTCTATCTGTGCCAGACTGCCCTCGAGCTGAGACTGCTGCGTGTCCAGATTCCCGAGCTCCTGCCGCAGCTGCTGTATCTGCTGCTGTACCATAGCTTCATGATCCTCAGGCAGCATTCCCGACTCCAGAGACTGTTCCAGCTGTGCCAGGCTGCTCTCAAGCTGCGTTCGTGCATCTTTTATCTGAGCGATGCCGTCCTCCACCTGACTTCTCTGCGATTTCAGCGTACTCTGCTGCGCTTCAAGCTGCTCTCTTCCATCGCTTATCTGTCCGCTGCTGCTGTCGAGAGTGGCCTTCGCGCTGTCGAGCTGTGCGTATGCAGACTCCCGCTCCGACTCCAGCTGTATCCTTCCGTCATCCAGCTCCTGCTGTCCGTCATCTATCTCTTCGCGCGCTTCCGCTACTATCTCATCGTACCTCTCTTCCGCACGTTTCTCGGCGGCAGCGGTCACGTCATCTTCCGTCTTTTCCACATTGTCGTAATACTCATCGCTGAATATGAATCCCTGCTTTTCCGATACGACCAGCAGTTCGGTGAAGTATTCGGAAGTGAATGCTCCCAGCGGTGCATATATGAACGCATCCACCGTACCGCTGCCCAGGGACGTCGTTCCGCGCTCCGTCTTCATGATGTAATACGGAGACTGTGCTATGCCCACTATCTTAAAACCGTCACTGGAGAAGGCATCCCTCGTCTCCTCGTCATTTTCTCCGGTTATCTTTATCGTCTTTCCTATATCCTTCTCGTCGAAGAAATGGGCGTCCGCCACACATTCATCGTCAGCCTCGGGCATCCTGCCGGCGACAAGATCCACCTTGTTGACATCGTCTGTGATGGAATGAGCCCGCAGTATCACCGAATTTCCTCCGTCATCCTGCGAGAAAAAATCCGCGGTCACGGCGCCTTCAGCCACAGCCACCCTTTTTTCCTCTGCCACGGCTTCGACATCTTCATCGGTGAATCCGTATGTGGATACCAGCCTGCAGTCGTAGAGAGCGTGCTCCTTTACATAATCGTTGCACGTCAACATCATCGCCGCCTTCGTATCCTTCACGCCCGCGAAAAAACCGACGCCCAGCGCAACGATGGCGAATATGGCGATATATCTTCCCATACTCCCGAATATGGTCCTTCTTATATTTTTGGCGTACATGCTCCCTGCCATATCCTGCACCTAAA
>CASEFF010000122.1 GCA_949287115.1 uncultured Bacillota bacterium
ACCATAATATTCATGGCGATTCGCTCTTTATACTTTTCTCTGTTATTTTTCGCGATTTAAGTATAAACGTAATCTCCCTTTCACGCCGTATTCAGGTCCCCCGCAGCGCTCCACCTAATTTAAAAGGCGCTTCTCTTCTATATATAGTAGCTTTCGCGACACACCTACCATATATGGCTCGCTACACCATGCAGCCTCATTCACACTTATACGTTTTGTCACTTTTTCAAAAGAAAAAGTATAAAGCGTCGCCCGATTCCGGGCATAAACGAGCATTTCGCCCCATAGTCCGGGACCATCGGCCCTCTAGGCGGAGTATACGACTTTTCCGTCCACTATCGTGTAGAGTACTTTGGTGTTCCTTACGGTATCGGGATCAGCCGACAGCAGATCCGTATCGAGGATGACGATATCTGCCAGCTTACCCTCCTCGAGAGTCCCCAGCTCGTCTTCGCGCATCTCGCCGTAAGCCGCTCCCCACGTGTAGGCGTGGATGAGTTCCCTTATGTCTATGATCTCCTGCGGATTCCATCCTCCCTCCGGAGTCCCGTCGGGATATATTCTCGTGAGGCCGCAGTACATGCCGAAGAACGGATCACCCTCCACTACAGGCACGTCGCTTCCGGCGGCAAGCACAGCTCCCGCATCGAGGAGCGACTTGAACACCCACGTGTACCTGTCACGCTCAGGGCCCAGAAGCTGCGGATAACAGTTGTCCGCAAAGGAAGGCAGCACCGATATTATATGCTCCGGCTGAATTGACGCTATGACGCCCAGCTTTGCAAATCTTGCGATATCATCGGGCAGTATCACCTCTATATGCTCTATCTGATGGCGCGCCTTCGTCTTGCCGTACTTGCCGATGGCATTGTCGTAAGTGTTGAGAGCCGTGTTCACCGCTCCGTCGCCGCAGGCGTGGAGCCTTACGGAGATATCGTTCCTGTGCGCTATCTCCACCGCTCTGTCCAGCTCACCCAGATCCAGCAGCGAGCCTCCGCAGGATCCCGGCGTATCGAGATACGGTTCGGCCAGCAGAGCCGTATGGTTGGCTATGACGCCGTCTATGAACTGCTTCATGTACGGTACGCGATACATGCCGGTCCCGCTGCTTTCCGCCTTTTTCTTTATGGCCAGCACATCGTCTATGTCCTCGAAGAGGTTTCTGGCGGCGTTGACCCTCAGTTTCAGCTTTCCTTCCCTGTCCATCCTGTAATATGTATCTTCGTATGCGAGGTTTAAAGTGAAGTACGGCGTCATGTCGCTGACGGAAGTTATACCCCACTTTATCGCCTTGTCCATATATCTCGTTATCAGGTTTTCGGCGATCTCGTCGGAAAAATCGAAGGCGAACTTACCTACGAGACAGAGGGCCGTCTCGTAAAGATAACCGGACGGTTCACCCTTTTCGTCCCTTGCGATCTCGCCGAACGGAGGATCGGGAGTGTCCGCTCCTATGCCGCACACTTCCAGCGCCTTGCTGTTGACCCACGCTCCGTGGAGCTCGTAATCCAGCAGGAACACAGGTCTGTCGGGGATGACCGCATCAAGCACGTCCTTCGTCGGATGATCGGTGTTCTCCCAGCCGAGCCTGCACCAGCCTATGCCTATTATCCATTCCTCATCCGGTATCGTTTCCGCAAAGTCCTTCATTATGTCGGCCGCCTCTTTTGGCGATCCCGCATGATAGAGGTCTGCGTACTTATCCAGCATACCCGCCTGCATCAGATGCACGTGGTTGTCGTGAAGACCCGGTATGACCATCTGGCCGTCCTTCAGCTCTATTACCTTCGTCTCCGGGCCCGTCAGCTTCTCAGCAGCCTCCGCGCCTTTTCCGACGGCCGCAATCCTGTTTCCCTTTACAGCTACGAATTCGCAGTCCTCCGGCAGATTTTTGCCGCAGAACACGGTGCCGCCTTTTATCAGTATATCCGCCTTTCCTTCAAAACTCATCTAGCTCCTCTCCTTTCCGTCCATCGTCATCAATATCCTGTACATCTCCGGTCTTCTGTCTCTGAAGGTGCAGACCTCGCGCCTGTATGCCGCCAGTTCGTCAAGATCGAAGGTCGCCGTCAGCACCGTCTCAGTCCTCGTATCAGCTTCTTCCAGCTTGTTGCCCCTGTTGTCCGATATGAAGGACGCTCCCCAGAACCTGACGGCCGTCGAGCCCATTTCCTCGACTCCGATACGGTTCGACGCCACTACCGGCGTCATGTTGGCGGCCGCATGCCCCAGCATTACGTTCTGCCAGTGGTCGTAATCATCCGGCTCTCCGTCTATCTCATCTTTAGGTACCGCAAAGGTGCCTATGGCGGTAGGATAGAGTATGATCTCGGCGCCCATGAGAGCCATAGCCCTCGCCGCTTCCGGGAACCACTGATCCCAGCATATCCCTATGCCGATCTTTGCGAATTTCGTGTCCCAGACCTTAAAACCCGTGTCCCCCGGACTGAAGTAAAACTTCTCATAATATCCGGGATCGTCCGGGATATGGGTCTTCCTGTAGATCCCCAGTATCGTGCCGTCCGCGTCTATGACGGCTATGGAATTGAACCGGCAGCTGCCGCTTTCCTCGTAAAAGCTGATG
>CASEFF010000123.1 GCA_949287115.1 uncultured Bacillota bacterium
AAATACATGAAGATCGATAAAATGTCAATATTTTACAGATATTTTTCTTTTTTTCTGAAGGCTGTCGGCTGACTTATCCCCAGATGCAACAACAGCACCGCCATGAGCGTTTTGGATACGCCTCCTGCGATGCTGTTCTTCCCTATGTTTTCAATATGATCCGCTTCTTACAGGAACATGCCGAAAAATCCGCACAGTCCTCCGATCACCGATACCGTTACCAGCAGGTACGCCGGTATGCATTTTCCTTCACGCTTTACCGCCACGTTCACTATTATGCCCGCAACGCTCAGGAAACCGAAGCCCCATGCGATGATCTGATGCGCCATCCAGTTGCCCGGAAAGCTGATCGCCGACAATACCGCCACTATGAGTCCCCATATCGCCATGGCGTAAAACACGCCCCTGCCGGCCTTTTCGCTCCTTACCATGTAAAGCATGATCAGTCCCAATATACTTACTACGCTCATTACTACAAATACTATCATCAAGATTCCCAGTGCCATTTTTATTACCTCCTGTTTGTTGTTTGTTCTCATTTCTTTATCGTATCTGCATGATATCACCGGCACATAAAGAAATTCCGTATATATTTCTGAAGAATCCTGAAGATTTATATACGTTCAAAATACATTACGACATCCATGCTAAACTCCTCTTCCGTCATAGACACATCCGCACTGCCGACGTACATTGCCGCAAGCTGTCTGACGCTCTCAAGGCCTATGCCGCGGCTTTCCGATACCGCAGGAGTCTTTCGGATGGCGTTTTCCTGATGTATGGCAAGAGCGCATCGCCTTTCCGTATCATCTGCCGATATCTTTACGGATATCGTCACTCTCTCCGAATCGTCCGCGTACTTTTCGACGTTTGATGCCAGATTGTCAAGTATCCTTCTGACGGCGTACACATCCACCGATGCCGCCGCATCACCTTCAACAGCGATGTCGCACGCGAAACTGTCTTCCAGCATTTCCGTCCACTCGGACAGCAGCTGTTCCATCAGAAACCTCACGCTGTCTATGCGCTCGGGAGTCCCCGCCCTGTCATCCAGCAGCCTGTCAGTCAGCTCCTTTATCTGCACCGACCTTCTCAGCATCATCTCCGCATACTTGCCCGCTTCATCACCTGATATCACGTCTTTTTCGCTCATCATCTGGGAATATGAGATCATCGATGTGAGCGGCGTCCTTATGTCATGGGAAAGGTTCCTCACGAAAAGCTCACGCTCCTCGCGCATCGCTTTTTCCCGCTCTATCATGTCGGCCTGCATCCCCGACATATAATTGATGCTCTCGGCAAGCTCCGTCAGCTCGTCGTTTCCTTCGGGAACTATATCCACACGCCCGCCGGGATGTTTCAGGTTTTCTATTTCCCTTATTATCGTCGTGAGATATGATATCCTCTTTCCCGACATGAAAATGAACAGCACCGTGAAGAGAACGGCGCAGGCTATGGCGCAGACGCTCATTATCCATACGTTCATCACGTACTGCTGTCCGTCGGTAAGCGCCCTGCCCGAATTTTCCATATACCTCTCCGCTATGGAAGACGACATGAAATACAGAAAACAGAATGTAAACAGCGATATCACCAGCGATATCCCGATATCTCCCGTTATCTCGTGGGCGAGCTTTCGTCTCTTCTTAATCGACATAATATCCCTTTCCCCAGGCCGTCCGTATGTACTTCGGCTCTCTCGAACTGTCACCCAGCTTTTTCCTAAGGTTCTTTATATGAACCATTATCGTCTCATCGCCTACCACATCGTCTTCCCACACGCTGCCGTATATGTTTTCCATGGAAAATATCTTCCCCGGATGCCGCAGGAAAAGTTCCAGTATGCGAAATTCGGTATACGTCAGCCTTATGACTTCATCGCCTCTGCGCACCACCTGGCCTGAAACGTCGAGAAATATGTCCTTGTATGCTATCCCTTCGACGCCCGCGCACCGGGACCCGCTCCCTGCCGGCGTCTCCGGGTTTTCCGATATCCCCGGGGTTTCCGACACCCTCGGACTCTCCGGGTGCTCCGGCTGCTCCGGTGTTTTCGGCGTATTCGTCGTGTTTGACGCTGCGGAGTAATGACGGCTACGCCGCAGCAGCGATTTTACCTTCAGCAGAAGCTCCGTATTGGAAAACGGTTTTACCAGATAGTCATCCGCTCCGGCGTTGAAGCCCAGCTCCCTGTCTGCCTCACCCGAATATGCAGTCAGAAACATCATCGGCGCCATATATTTCTTCCTTATCTGCATCGCAGCGGCAAAACCCGACATTTCCGGCATGCCGACGTCCAGTATGTACATGTCTATGCCATCGGAAGCGAGCTCGACAGCTTCTCTGCCGTTGCCTGCCCGCACCACATCGTATCCTTCGCCCTTCAGAAGCATTTCCAGTATATCCAGTATTTCGGACTCATCATCCGCTATGAGTATCGTGGCTCCTTCCATGGTTCTCTCCTTCTCTGTTTTGACCGGCAGCTGCGTGCCGGCCTGCCGCATATCTTCGTTTCCTTGATTTTACCATGAGTGGCATGGCATATACAACATATTGCCGATGACCGATACGATCATCCGCCTCAGGCACATACCCGCCGCCACGCAACGGAAGTTATCAAATAATACAGCGCCGTACCGATGATTTATACTTTTTTATCCGGTTTCGAAGAATTAAAGTATAAATGATCACACGTTCGATCGGTCATTTTCGTGAAAAAAGAGATGAAAGCACACTTTTAGCTGATATATGGGGTGAAATCCTTGAAATCACATGCTTATGCTCCGGATCTAGGTTTACATAAATCATGCGCTTATACTTAAAAGTCTGCTTTTCGGGTAAATAAGTATAAAACCCCTCACGTGATCTGTCTGCGGGTGCCGCTCACGTGATGCTCGCGTACAGCATACAAAACGGGGCTGTCGCATCAACATCCTGCCCCTGTTGATGCGACAGCCCCGCCATACGGTCCATCATATATAAACTATCTCTACATTTGGCGAACTGCTCAGATACACGAGGTTTGAATAGTGTGGTCTGAACTCCAGTATATCGCCTACCTTTATATCGCGTTCCGCATCCTGTATGTCCAGTATCGTATGATCGCTGGAAGCTCCCAGCACCACCACGCCCTTATCGGCAGGTACGAGGTCTTCACAGAATGCATAGTCCACCTTGCCGACAGCTATGAGCGCCCGCTTCCTTATGCCGCGGTCTTCATATACAGGTCTGTTCCCGAAAGCGTCGAACATTATCTCGCCGACAGGATGTGAAGGCTTGTCCTTCACCTCTATCACCTCGGCCCGCAGCGTAAACACATCTTTGTGCAGAAAGCTCATATCATATCCCCAAAGCTCCTGAAGGTCGGCGGCCAGCAGTATGCCTTCCCCCAGCCTCAGCATGTTTATCCTCGGCGGCAGATCGCCTTCCAGTATCCTCGGCAGGCTGCTGGTGGCTCCGCCCGATATGAATTCCAGCTTTCTTCCGATGCGGCTCTCTATATCCTCCGCACACGCGACGAGCTCATTCAGCTTTTCCGCGGTGGCAGCCACGGCTCCGTAACAGCCCAGATTGGTCCCGACACCGGCAAGTTCAAGATTTTGCAGCTCACGTTCCGTGATGAGAGCGGCCTCCGTAATTTCCTCCCTGTCCCAGAAACCTTCGCGAAGATCTCCCAGATCGGCCATCAGTATCACCTGATGCTTCCTGTCCTGTTTTCCCGCTTCTTCGTTGAGCGCGCGCAGCACTTCGATCTCGCTGTTGAGGCTTATATCGGTGATCCTGACCACATCGGCCGCTTCGCTGAGCATCGGCACCCTTATCATCATGAGAGGCGTTGCGATCCCGTTTTCACGAAGGTGTTCCAGCTGCTCGAGTCTTGATGAGGCTATGAACCGGCACCCCGCTTCGGCAAACTGTCTCGCACACTCCGTCAGTCCCGTGCAGCCCTTTATTACGCCGGCGATCTCAACGCCGTTGTCATCGCAGGCCCGCTTCACCATGTCTATGTTGTGCCGGAGTTTACCGAGATCCACCGCAAGCCCGGGGTATCTGCCGCTCCCCATCATCATTCCTCCTGTTCATCATCTTCACGCACCGGATCTCCCGTCCTTCTGATCTTCCTCGTGGAAGTCTTCTCGAATTCCTCGCTTCGCAGCTTGAACCGCTTCACCCTCTTGAAGGCCGGCATGATATCGTTGACTTCTTCTATCGATGCCTTTATGGCTCCCGAAAGCTGCTCATGGTCTATGTCACCGAGCGTTTCCTTTATATTCTCATAGCTTGGGAATATCTCCGCCTTTACCAGTATATCCCCCGTCTTCTTTTCCGTTACGCCGTAGACCACGACTTCTTCTATGAACGGCTTTTCCAGAAGGAGCGTCTCTATCTCCTCCGGGAAGATGTTCTTGCCGTTTTTCGTCACTATGACGTTTTTCTTCCTTCCGCATATGTAAAGGAACCCTTCGTCATCGAATCTGCCGTAATCTCCCGTATGGAGCCATCCGTCCTTAAGCACTTCCGCAGTGGCTTCCGGATCTCCGTAATATCCCAGCATCACCGACGGCCCCCTGCAAATTATCTCTCCGACTCCATCCTCGTCCTTATCTATTATTTTAACTTCCGTTCCCGGCATCG
>CASEFF010000124.1 GCA_949287115.1 uncultured Bacillota bacterium
CTTTCCCACGTGGAAATGCTCAAGGCGAATTACACGCGCCGCGCCGAAACCGAATTTTTCCTGTAGGCGACCGGAGCGCGGCAAAGGAGGCATGAAAATGGAATTCAGAAAAGCTACGATGGATGATTTTGACACTGCTTTCGACTTCATCGAAAAGCTGTGGTCCTACAACGATTACGATAAGGATGAGATAAGGAACGTATATGCCGATGTCCTGAGCGACGACAGCAATTTTGCCTTCTTCGCCGTCGAAGACGGTCAGGTTCGCGGCTTCTGCCACTGCGCCTGTTTCAATACGTTCTGGCTGTCCGGCATGACATGCTACCTTTCGGGCATAATCACGGCCGAGGATGTCCGCGGAAAGGGGTACGGCATCGCCATAATGGATGAAGTGGTACGGATCGCAAAGGAGCGCGGATGCAAAGGCGTCGTTCTGGATTCCGGCATGCCGCGCACCGGGGCTCACGCTTTCTATGAAAAATACGGATTTGACAGGGGCTGCTACGGTTTTGACCTCATATTCTGACCGGTCCCGGCCGGTTCCGCCCGGCTTTCCCCATAATCAATCGCGACATACCGTATCCTGCAATGCGCGGGATACGGTTTTTTATCGCCTCCTGCTCCCTTATGTGACATTGTCACTGTCATATATGGTTTTTTCCTGTATTATGATGCCATCTCAGTTACAGGAACATCATACAGGAGGACGACGATATGCACCATGAGAAAAAACATCCCGTCATAAAAAGGAGGGCCTTCGTGGAAACGAAGCTGTGCGTGGCATGCGGATGCTGTAAGAAAACATGCCCTCTCGCCGCCATAGACATACACAAAGGCATGTACGCCTATGTAAACGAAGCCTGCGTCGCGTGCGGCCTGTGCGTCAGCGCCTGTCCCGCTTCCGTGATATCGCTTGGGGAGGTGGCATCATGAACACGAAAAAAAGATGGTACGACTATCTGTGGATATTTTCACTGATATATCTCACCCTTGGTTTTTTCAACATACTGTTCGCATGGATAGGGCTTCTGTGCTTTTTCATACCCCTCATCATAGCAGCGTTCGGAGGCAGCAAGATATACTGCGGGCGCTATTGCGGAAGAGGCCAGCTCTTCCAGCTCATCGGCGGCAGATTCGGTCTTTCCCGAAAAAAAGACGTGCCGCGCTGGATGAAATCACGGGTGTTCAGATACGCGTTCCTGATATTCTTCTTCGCGATGTTCTTCATGATGCTGTGGGCAACGTATCTCGTATTTGACGGAGCCGGCAGTCTCAGTCATACCGTCAGGCTGCTGTGGACATTCGATGTACCGTGGCACTGGGCCTACCACGGCACCTTTTTCCACCCGTGGGTCGCTCAGTTTGCCTTCGGGTTTTACGGAGTAATGCTGACGTCAACGATACTGGGCATCGTCACGATGGTGGTATTCAAACCGCGATCATGGTGCGTATACTGCCCTATGGGCACGATGACGCAGCTGATATGCAAAGCAAGGAATCACGGGTCCGTGCCGCATGGTTTCTCCGGTAATCGATGAGATAGCCGGAGAGCATCCGGAGATCAAAGTCGGCAAGATCAACGTCGATGAGGAGCCTGAGCTGGCATCGGCTTTCAAAGTGGCAAGCATACCGTCGCTTTTCGTAGTAAAAGACGGCAAGATCGCCAACCAGGCCGTCGGAGCCATACCGAAGCAGCAGATCCTCGACATGCTCAAATAATATCTTTATTCGCCGTCCGCCAGAGTTCTCAGTTTTTCCTCATCGAGAATATCAATGCGCCCGCGCGAGAGCTTCACTATACCTTCGCCCTGAAAGTACCGCAGCATCCTGGTTACCACTTCTCTGGCGGTCCCGAGGTGCGAAGCGATCCTGTCGTGAGTGATGCCGAGCATATGCGACCCCTCGATGACGCTCTCCTCTGAAAGAAACGCGGCGAGACGGCGGTCGAAGCTTTTCCACATCACCTGCTCCATCAGCCACATGACATCGGTGAATCTGGCGCTCATGATCTCGTTCGTATGATTGGCAATGACAGCAGACTCGTCCATCAGATCCCGATATACGGATATCGGGATCAGCCATGCTTCCGTGTCTTTTTCCGCCTCTATGCTGATGTCGAACTGTACGCTGTTCATCATGCATGAAGCGGAAAACAGGCACATATCGCGGTCAAAGAGGCGATACACCGTCAGCTCCCTGCCCTCATCGGAAACGATGAAAGCCCGGAGCTGTCCGCTGCGTATCAGCAGGAGGCCGAGGCAGTCGTCGCTGCCGCTTCCCATGACCGTTCCCTTTTTTATCTTTTTCAGTATTGCGCTTTTTTCCAGCCTTTCCTGCTGCGCCTCATCGAGCCTGTCAAACACCGGAAAATATTCTGCAAAATCCATATGATACACCTCCGGCAATCAGCATCTAATTTACGTCCGTCCTGCTGAGTATGGCAGCCGGTCTCTTCCTTATGGTCCTGAACACAGGCAGCAGTCCGAAGACGAGATTGAAACCGTATATCAGCACGACGCATAACGCCAGCGTCGCCGGCGTCACCAGGAACAGATCGCTGAAATACGACATGTGCGAGAGTTTATACAGGCAGTATGCCGTCAGCGCGAATCCCGGCATGGACGCTATCGTCGTTATGGCGAATATCTCTCCCGTGAACATCCTGTATATGTCGCTCTTCTTCACGCCTATCGCTCTGTAAACGCCGACTTCCTTCACTCTCGAAAGGAACGACGCCCTTATTATCAGATATATCTCTATGAACGATATTATCAGTATCACTCCCGATACCACTATGGTCGAGAATATGGAAGACCACATCTGTTCCCCATACTGCTCCCTGCTCTCCTCGTACATATCCTGCACGTTCACGTTGTTCTCCTCGAGCTGAGCCATGGCGGCCTTCTTGTCCACAGGGCAGAGGGTGACATCGTTCCTGTTCTTTATGAGATCGTATTTGACGGTATTGCCGTTCACCAGCATGAAATCGCTGTCGTACTTATCGGAATAGTATCCCGAAACGACAAGATTCCTGCCGTTGACCTTCTGGGATATCTTCTTGTTGAGCTTCATGCTCTCCTTGTATTTTTCGTTCACCATGACCTGATAATCATCCTCAGGCCAGTCGCCTCCCGCAAGATCCACATCGTCTTTCTTCAGAGTATAATCGATGAGGCCCGTCACATCCTCTTCTCCATCCATGTCTCCGTCCACACCTCCCGTATTGGCGAGGATGTTTATGAACATATCCTGCGACGCATATATGCACGGGCTCTTGAGGTCGCTGACTCCCACTATGGTCAGTTCTCCCAGATTGTTCACCGGTATGGTGCCGCCCACAAAGTTCCCGACACTGCCGTATCCGGCGGTCACCGTCGTCTGATCCTCTATCACTCCATCCAGGATCATCCTGTCCACCACTATCTCGTTGTCGTTTTCAGGCATACGGCCGCTGACCACATCCTGCGCCGTCAGCTTCGTATAGTCCGAAAGCGAGCCATTTATGATCGCCACCGCATACTGCGTCTGGAAATAGTCATCAAGCGGCATCTCAAGGCTTATGAGTGAATCTCCCGGCATCACATACCGGAACATATCGCTTTTCTCGTACTCCAGATACTTATCCACATCGGTATTCTTGCTGACCATCCTGATATACGACTTGTCCACGGTCACGAATTCGTCATCGGTTATGTTCATTACGCCGAATATGTTGCTTATGGAGTACGTTATGAATATGGAAGATATGAGAAAACCCGCCAGCAGTATCTTCTTTATGGTGTTGTATCCCGCCACCTTCCTGAATCCGCCCGTGAACATGGTGATCGGATCGACTATCGATCTGTATCTGCGCTTTCCCCCGGTTTTGAGTCTTGAAAGGTCAAAGCCGTCCTCCGGCTGTTCCTCCTTCGTTATCCTCGTATAGTGATCGTCCACGAACTCCACGCCGGAACCGGCATCGACGACTTCTATCCTGTCGCTGTCGGACTTGCTCCTTATATATATATTGCCCTCACGCACGACGATGTCCAGCCGCAGATCGCTGCCGCTGTCGTTATAGAAGTCTATGTCGTATCCTTCCGTCCTAAGTCTCTTATGATCCTTTATATCCTTAAGGTATATCCTGTTATCGAGACGATAATCGAGATCTTCCGCACCGTCGTTGCGTTCATCGGATATGACCCTGCCGTCAAGGAGCCTTATTATCCTGGACGCA
>CASEFF010000125.1 GCA_949287115.1 uncultured Bacillota bacterium
CGGCAGAGGTGCGGTCGCGTTAACATGGATCGGATGTTAACGCGACCGCGCCGTTTTATCCGCCGGTAAATATCCGGAGCGCAGACAAGTCGAAAGTGACTTAAACAGGCAGGGTGATCGGGATCTTTAAGTCACATTTTTCCGTGAGATGAAAAAATTACTTAAAAGTCAGCCCCGGGGCTGCAGCCGCAGGGGGCCTGTCTTTGCGTATTTTCGGGGAGTCGCGAGCAATAATCCGATTTTTTTGAATTGATTGACAATATTGGCGCGATATTTGCTACTGTAAATGTGTAAGATAAGTATGACGCGCCGTAAGGCGCGATCCGAAAGTCCGCATCACGCGGACGGATGCGGACGCATATGAACATATATGAGAAAGGAGCATTATATGGCTGCAAATCTTAGAGAAGTAAAAGACTTCATCATCAAATGGAACGAAGATAACACGAAAGATTTTTATGAGGCTGCGGACACCATATGGGAGAATCCGGAGCTGTCGATGCAGGAGTACAAATCGGCCGCGGTGCTGGAAGACCTGCTGGAAAAGCACGGTTTTCAGGTTGAGAAGGGCGTTGCCGGCATGCCTACGGCTTTCATAGCGACATACGGCAGCGGCAAGCCTGTCATCGGTGTGAGTGCTGAGTACGATGCGCTGCCGGGACTTTCCCAGAACCGTGAGAAGCTGGAGAAGACTCCGATAGTCGCGGGAGCGCCGGGACACGGCTGCGGTCACAATCTGCTGGGTGCAGGCGGAGTCAAGGCGGCCATAGCCATAAGGTATGCGCTTGAGAAATACGGCCTTTCAGGTACGGTAAAGGTGCTGGGAACGCCTGCAGAAGAGCTTTGTCTCGGAAAACCGTTCATGGGTAAAGCCGGATGCTTTGAGGGCTTTGACGCCATACTCGACTGGCACCCGTGGAGCTACACGAAGACCAATTACGACAGCTGTCAGGCTTACTTCAGCGTAAAGTTCCACTACAAGGGCAGGACGTGTCACGGAAATTCCCCATGGCACGGCAGGAGCGCTCTCGACGCCGCCATACTGCAGGGACATGCTGTTGAACTGATGAGAGAGCACATGTATCCGGGCAATCCGCCTGATGCCGCCAATACGATAAACTACACGTTCACGACGACGGGGCCTGAGTTCCCGAGCGTAGTGCCTGACTACACGACGGCATGGTACATAGGAAGGTTCGGTACGACGGAGGAGATGCTGGACGCCCTCGAAAGAGTGACGAAGTGTGCCGAAGCTGCGGCCATGGCCACCGAGACGGAAGTGGAAAGGGAGATCGTGACGGCTACCCACCACAAGATCCCTAATAAGGTGCTGGCGGAATGTTTCAGGGACAACATGGATGAAATAGGAGTGCCTGCTTTTACGGACGAGGAGCAGGAAAAGGCCAAAGCCATACAGAAGCAGCTTGGCGTGGAGGAAACGGGACTGCCTACAGAGCGCATGCCGTTCGAAGGCGGATACACCGTACTCTGCGACACGCCGGAGTACAGCTGGAACGCTCCTTACGCGGCGCCGTGGATAGCCATGGGCATGGAAAACTGCGGCTGGCACCACTGGGGAGTTGTAAGGTGTGCGGGAGATACCATGGGCAAGAAGAGCCTGGACTGCGCGGCCAAGGTCATCTCCATGACCGCCGCCGACATCCTTTGCGAGCCTGAAATCCTTGAAAAGGCTCAGGCCGAGTGGAAGGAGAGAATGGCAGGCAGGAAGTACGAATGCCTGCTGCCTGAGGACATGGAGCCGCCTGTTCACCTCAACGAGGACGTAATGGCAAAGTACAGATAGTAAAGAGACAATAAGAAAAAGATACTTCCTTTTAACGCGGCAGGAGACGTCAGAGATGGCGTCTCCTGCCTGCGTTTTTCGCGGCGGAGCCTGCCCGTGTTGCCGTGATGATTGAAAATTTTGAAAAGATATGCTACCATTATAAAATGCGGCAACAGCATCATTGTTTATGAAAGGAACGGAAGGAAGGGAGTCAGAAGTGGATCTGTACAGGGAACTGAAAAAAAGAGTGGCCGACTATCTCAGATCGCTGCAGAACGTCGGTTTTGCCAACTACGAACTCATGAAGATAAAGAAGGCGCCGGAAAGCGAGGAAGAGCTGATGCAGGCCCTCGATACGATACTGGCTTCCAGCAAGGAGCTGAATTACATCCTTGAGGAGGCTTCCGACAGCATATTCGTATGCGACGCCGACGGCGTGGCCATAAGGGTGAACAAGAAGTTCCAGAGGATGACCCATCTCAAACGCAGCGATGTGCTGGGAGCAAAGATGAGCGAGCTGGATGCAAACGGCAGCTTCAGGCCGTCCGTCTGTCACCTGACGATAAAGGAAGGCAGGCAGGTCTCTGTGCTGCAGGAGATAGGAGATGTCAGCGGCATGGCCGTTACGGGCGTGCCGGTATACGATGAGAGAGGCGAGCTTTTCCGCATAATAACCAACGCGGTGAAGATAGACGAGGTGGCTCCCATAGCCGAGTATTTCAACGGGAAGAAGAAAAAGGGAGACAGCGTGCCCGACGAAAAACTTGAGATCGTGGCCGAGAGCAGGGAGATGCGGCAGGTCCTCAGCATGGCGGACATGGTGAGGGATACGGAATCCAACATACTGATAACGGGCGAGACCGGCGTGGGGAAAGGCGTGCTGGTAAGGTACATACACGAGACGGGAAACCGCAGCGATATGCCTCTCATCAGCATAAATTGCGGAGCCATACCGGAAAATCTGCTGGAATCGGAGCTGTTCGGATACGAGAGCGGAGCCTTTACGGGAGCCGACAGACACGGAAAACCGGGTCTCATAG
>CASEFF010000126.1 GCA_949287115.1 uncultured Bacillota bacterium
GAATTCATGTGGAAATTCGCGGAGGGAGACGCGCGCGGCGTCAGCCTCGGCAGGACGCTGCCGGCGCATCCCGAAAAGGCGACGCATACGTACCCGCAAGAGGACTTCACGGCAGAGAACGCCGCCGCGATCCCATGCAGGCAGGTGCTGGGCGCATACATGGTGAAAATATAAGGCGCTGCATACGCAATGGCATATGTATATGTGCAGCTTTATGTGCGGTTTTGCATATGCGTGGTTTTGCAGTCATTTTAAGAATTTGCGCTGATGACTGCAAAATTTTCAACGTTTGAAGATTCATAAGGTGTTGACGAGTCCATAAAAGCCTGAAAAAGCACGTGCGTGCCCTTTACAAAAAGAGTCCAGATCGTTCAAACCCATTGGATTTTGCAGTCGTTTCGCGAAAATCCACAGATGACTGCAAGACCGGCGATGAGCTGTGAACCATAGCGAAAGATATATAATATGTAGACGGAAATTTGCTGTTGAAAGCAGGCAAAGCATGCTTTATAATGGATAGCGGTTCGCCCGAGGGCGACGACAGTTCGAAACCATCCTGTCGTTAAACAAAACTAGGGACAACAAGAGTACGCAATAGAAAAAAACAGCTTTTTTTGAGTTGCATCATTGAAGATCCCGGTTTGCCGGGATTTTTTTATGACCTGCCCAAATCTTTGATTTGGCGCGCAGGTCAAACGCCAAAATTGCGCGGCTTCAGCCGCAGTGCAATTTTTCTGCGGACCTAACCCGCCTGCAGCATATGCGAAGAAGAAGTAACACGACACGTATGTATCAGTGATAGAGGCGCGGAGATGAGAGCCGTGCGGAAAGGAAGAGGAAAAACATGAAAACGATGAAGAAAAAGGGAATTGCGCTCATGGCGGTTTTGCTGCTGTTGATGACCGGGATCCTTGCAGGATGCGGCGGTTCGGGCGGAGAAGACGACGACACCGTCAAGATAGGACTTGTGCAGCTGGTGGAGCACACGTCCCTCGACCAGATAAGGGAGTCCATCATAGACCAGCTTGAAGAGGAAGGATATGTGGACGGTGAGAACATTGTGATAGACTATCAGAACGCTCAGAACGAGCAGTCCAACCTCAAGACCATATGTCAGGGCTTCGTGGCCGATGATGTCGATGTGATAGTGGCGATAACGACGCCGGCGGCGCAGGTGGCCATGGGCGAAACGAGCGAGATCCCTATCGTATTCTCAGCAGTAACAGATCCTGTAGCGGCCGAAGTCGTAGCTGATATGGATCAGCCGGGCGGAAACGTTACGGGAACATCGGATGTGATATCGGTGGACAACATCATGGGACTGGCTGAGGATATAACGCCGGGATTCAAGACCATAGGAGCGATATACAATTCAAGCGAGACGAATTCGGTATCGGCGATAGAGGACCTGAGGGAATATGCGGAAGAAAATTCCCTGGAACTGGTGGAGTCGGCCATAACGAGCGCCAACGAGATACAGTCTGCGGCTCAGAATCTGGCGCAGAAGTGCGACATAGTTTTCTCGCCTACCGACAATACGGTGGCATCGGCCATAGCCACGGCCAATCAGGTGTTCGTTGAAGCCGGCGTACCGTTCTATGTGGGAGCAGACTCCATGGTAAAGGACGGAGCGTTCGCGACGTACGGAGTGGATTACGACTACCTCGGCAGAGAGACTGCCGATATGGTCATTGAGATACTTAACGCTGCCGACCCTGCAGAGATGCCGGTAAGGACGATGGAAGAGATGGCCATGTACATCAACAGTGATACGGCTGCCGAACTGGGTATAGATATACCGCAGGAGATACTGGATCAGGCGACGGATCTGGCCAGGGAAGATCTGTAAGAGAAGAGGGAAGTTGTAAGATATGCTTATAATCATATTGCTGGAAGCCCTGGAGCTGGGGCTGATATATTCGATACTGGCGCTGGGAGTGTTCCTGTCGTTCAGGACGCTCAACATGCCGGATCTTACGGTGGATGGCAGCATAGTCACAGGTGCGGCCATATCCGCGGTGATATGTACGGCGGCTGCGGGAGCCGATCCCGCACTGCAGCCTATCATATGCGTGATAGGCCTCATACTGTCGTTCATATTCGGCATGGGCGCGGGAGCCATAACGGCCCTTTTAAACACGAAGCTGAAGATACAGCCTCTGCTGGCGGGCATACTGGTAATGCTGGGCATATATTCCATAAACCTGCGCATACAGGGGAAGGCCAACATCAACCTCAACAGCGTGCCGACGCTATACGGTGCGGTGGAAGAAGCCATGGGCGATTTCAAATGGAGCGCCATAGTGCTGGGAGTGATAGTGGCGGCGGTCGTTATCCTGCTGATGTTCGCGTTTCTCAAGACGCGTAAGGGATTTGCACTGAGAGCCACCGGAGACAACGAGGAGATGGTGAGGGCTTACGGCATAAGCAGCGACAACATGAAGCTTCTGGGTCTTTCCGTATCAAACGGTCTCGTGGGACTTGCAGGAGGTATGCTGGCGCAGTATCAGGGATATTCCGACGTGGGCATGGGCACCGGTATGGTGGTAATAGGTCTGGCATCGGTGATAATCGGTGAGGTCATATTCGGTACGAAGAGTCTTATGAGAAGGCTGGTGGCGGTGGCGCTGGGAGCAATAGTCTACAGGATGATAATAGGCGTGGCGCTGTATATCGGCATGCCGCCTACCGATCTCAAACTCGTATCGGCCGTTATCGTTACCATCGCGCTGGCGATGGGCATGATGGGCGGAAGCCTTTCCATCAGGAAGAAGAAAGCGGGAGGTGAGAAGAATGCTTAAGGTAGAAGGACTCACCAAGGTATTCGGCCGCGGTACAATAAACGAGATGACAGCTCTCGACGGCGTGGATCTCAACGTGGCGCCGGGAGACTTCATAACGATAATAGGCAGCAACGGCGCGGGAAAATCCACGCTGATGAACTGTATCGCCGGTGTGTTTCCGATAGACAGCGGAAAGATAGTGCTGGACGGGGCGGACATATCGAATATGCCGGAGCACAAACGCGCGAAGATGATAGGAAGGGTGTTCCAGGATCCTCTCAAAGGGACGGCTTTCGACATGACCATAGAGGAGAACCTTTCCATAGCGTACAACAAGAAGAGAAAGCGCGGCTTTCAGGCAGGCATAAACAGAGAGGACAGGGAGCTGTTCAGGGAAAAGCTCAGGATGCTGGACATGGGGCTTGAAGACAGGATGAAGGAGAAGGTCCGACTCCTGTCGGGAGGTCAGAGACAGGCGCTGACGCTGTTCATGGCGGTGATAGCCGAACCCAGGCTGCTTCTTCTCGATGAGCATACTGCGGCGCTGGATCCGTCGGCAGCAAGAAAGGTGCTGGAGCTGACAGACCGCTTTGCCGAAAGCGACAGGCTCTGCACGATGATGATAACCCACAACATGAAGGCTGCTCTCGAGCACGGCAACAGGACGATACTGATGCAGTCTGGAAAGATAAAGATGGATATAAGCGGAGCCGAACGGGACGCCATGACGGTGGAGAGGCTCGTCGAAAAATTCGAGATAGACAACGACAGGATGCTGCTCTGATGAGCGGCATCTTTTCGGCTTTCGGGCAGTTGCGGCCTTTTCACTTTTCACCGTGCCTTCACGGTTTTTGCTGTTTTTTTACACCGATAGATGGTATACTATAAAAACGACGGTGGTCGCGCGATGCGGCCGCATCATACAGATCGGAGGTACAGGATTGAGACGCAATATCAACATTTCATTTATCATACTGATAGCTATCCTTGCATACAATTCATTCAGGAGCGGCGCATTTGCACACCCGATGGACTGGCTGATGATGGAGCTGATGATGCTTCCGGGGATCGTGATAGGCCTTGCTTTTCACGAGTATGCTCACGCTGTTGTAGCCTACAAGCTGGGAGATCCGACGCCTAAGATGCAGGGCAGGGTGACGATAAATCCTATTGCACACATAGATCCGCTGGGGCTTGCGGCGCTGATATTCGCCGGATTCGGATGGGGAGTGCCTGTCGAGATAAATCCGTCAAATTTCAGAAAGCGCAGACGTGACGAACTCCTTGTATCCCTTGCGGGAGTGACCATGAA
>CASEFF010000127.1 GCA_949287115.1 uncultured Bacillota bacterium
ACAGATCTGCTGAGGTCAGGGAGGATAGGAAATGAATTTAAGACCGGAAGAGATCAGCGCGGTTATAAAAGAACAGATAAAGAATTACCAGAACAAGCTCGATGTTTCCGATTTCGGCACAGTCATCCAGGTGGGTGACGGCATAGCCAGAGTTTTCGGTCTGGAAAACTGCATGGCAGGCGAGCTGCTGGAGTTTACCGGGGAAACCTACGGCATGGCTCTCAACCTGGAGGAAGACAACGTGGGCGCGGTTATCCTCGGATCGGATCGTGAGATCCGCGAAGGAGACATCGTAAGACCGATGGGAAAGGTGGTCGAGGTGCCGGTGGGCGAAAACCTGCTGGGCCGTGTAGTCAACGCTCTGGGACAGCCCATAGACGGCAAGGGAACCATAGTGACCGACAAGACCAGACCTATAGAGTGTGCGGCTCCGGGCGTGCTCCACAGGAAATCGGTAAACCAGCCTCTCCAGACGGGTATAAAGGCGATAGACTCCATGATACCTATAGGAAGAGGTCAGAGAGAGCTGATAATAGGTGACAGACAGACGGGAAAGACCGCCATAGCCATAGATACGATACTGAACCAGAAGGATCAGGATGTTATATGCATATACGTGGCGATAGGACAGAAGGCGTCCACGGTAGCGCAGCTCGTGCAGAACCTCCACGACAGAGGCGCCATGGACTACACCATCGTCGTGTCGGCTACGGCCTCCGACGTATCGCCGCTCCAGTACATAGCGCCTTACGCGGGATGTGCCATGGCGGAATACTTCATGTATCAGGGAAGGGACGTGCTGATCGTGTACGACGACCTTTCCACGCACGCGGTGGCCTACAGGGCCATGTCGCTGCTGCTCAGGAGACCGCCCGGACGAGAGGCTTATCCGGGAGACGTGTTCTATCTCCATTCCAGACTGCTGGAGAGAGCGGCGAAGCTTTCCGATGATATGGGAGGCGGCTCCATCACGGCTCTGCCTATCATAGAGACTCAGGCGGGAGACGTGTCGGCATACATACCTACCAACGTCATATCAATCACCGACGGACAGATATTCCTGGAGACGGAGCTGTTCTTCTCGGGACAGAGACCTGCCGTCAACGCAGGTATATCGGTATCCAGGGTAGGCGGAAACGCCCAGATAAAGGCGATGAAAAAGGTCGCCAGCACCATAAAGCTGGATCTGGCCCAGTATAGAGAGCTGGCCAATTTCGCTCAGTTTGGATCCGACGTGGACAATGAGACGAGGGAGAGGCTGGAACACGGACGCATACTGATGGAAGTCCTCAAACAGCCGCAGTATCAGCCGATAGCGGTGGAAAAGCAGATCATGATGATATATGCCGCCGTCAACAAACATCTGACGGAGCTGGGCGCCGACAACGTCAGGGAGTTCGAGCAGAGGCTCTACGCGCTGATGTCGGTGGAATACCCTCACGTTGCAGGCTCCATAAAGGCGACGGGTTCGCTGAGCGAAGCCGATGAAAAGCAGCTGATAGAAGCTATAGACAGACTCAAGGACGAGATGAAGAAAGAACTGGGCATAACCGGTACGGAGCACGGCGAGGACGAGTCTGAATAGGAGGTGTAGTGATGGCATCCGAAAGTATGCAGGATATAAAGAGGCGTATAAGGAGCGTCACCAGCACCGAGCATATAACAAATGCCATGAAGCTGGTATCGGCAGGTAAGCTGAGAAAGGCAAAGGCGATCTTCGAAAAGACCAACGCCAATTCTCACTACATCACTCATACCATAGCCGAGATATTCCACAGCGGTCAGGATATACCGCAGGAATATCTGGCGGGCAACAGAGAGATAAAGACTACCTGTTATATCGTGGTGACCAGCAGCAGGGGACTTTGCGGAGGCTTTAATTCCAGCGTTCTCAAGGAAGCCCAGCGGGAGATAGATCAGGACTGGGAAGAGCCGATCATATACGCGATAGGTACAAAGGGCAAGGAGTACTTCGAAAAGAGAGGGTACAAGATATGCGGAGACTATCTGGCTCCGCCGGAGGACATATCCTTTCTGGAGACGAGGGAGATGAGCCTGCCGATAATAGATATGTACAATCGCGGCGAGATAGACGAGGTGGTGCTGATCTACACATCCTTCATAAGTTCGCTGGAGCAGGAGGTCAGGAACGTGACGCTGCTTCCTTTCGAAGTGGAGGAAGATCCCGACATATTGCGCAGCATGAAGCCGGTGGAATACGAACCGTCTGTGCAGGCCGTATTCAACTATCTGGTGCCAAAGTACGTCGAGACGATGATATACGCGGCGGTGGTGGAATCGGCCACATGCGAACACGCGGCAAGAAGGAACGCCATGGAAAACGCCACGGACAACGCCAGAGAGATGCTGGATCAGCTGTCGCTCACGTACAACAGAGCCAGACAGGCGGCAATAACCGACGAGATAATAGAGATCGTTGCCGGTTCCGACGCGCAGAAATAGGAGGCTCCCTGCGGGGACATCGATGCTCGCCGAAGGCGGGCAAACATAGGAGGCGAAAATGAGCAAGGGAATAATACATCAGATAATAGGCCCTGTAATAGATATCAAGTTCAATGAGGAGGACATGCCCGA
>CASEFF010000128.1 GCA_949287115.1 uncultured Bacillota bacterium
CAGCTATACGACGTACCTCTTCGATAAGGGCATGGACAAGATCTTAAAGAAGGTCGGGGAAGAGTGCACCGAAGTTATAATAGCGGCGGCAAAGAACGACAGGGAAGAGACTGTATTCGAGATAGCGGATCTTGCATACCACGTGATGGTCATGATGGTGGAGCAGGGTATAGAGCTGAAGGATGTCATGACCGAGCTTGCTAAGCGACACGTGATAGACCACAAGGTGAAGCAGGAAAGAATGAAATGAAGTCCGCCTTTTAATCTCACCGATATTATGATATAATTATCCCAAAATCATAAAATCCATGTAAGGAGTCGATTATGGAGGCAAAATACAAGCGGGTGCTGCTGAAGATCAGCGGCGAAGCCCTTGCGGGAGATGAACATTTCGGGCTCAGTGAGGAGATGCTCAAGAAGGTGGCGCTTCAGATAAAGGAAGTGACCGATATGGGCGTCGAAGTGGCTGTAGTCGTAGGCGGCGGCAACTTCTGGAGAGGAAGGACGGGAAAGAGCATGGACAGGGCGACGGCAGACTATATGGGTATGCTGGCGACCGTCATCAACGCCATGGCGCTGCAGGATTCATTTGAAGCGGAGGGCATCCCGACGAGAGTACAGTCCGCTATCGAGATGAGGGAAGTGGCGGAGCCTTATGTCAGAAGGAAAGCCATAAGTCATCTTGAACACGGCAAGGTCGTTATATTCGGAGCGGGGACCGGAAATCCGTTCTTTTCCACGGATACGACAGCGGCCCTGAGAGCTGCGGAGATAGACGCGGAGGTAATACTGCTGGCAAAGAAGGTCGATGCCGTATATTCGGACGATCCGGAGAAAAATCCGGATGCCGTGCGATATGAGGCGCTCACCCACAGAGAGGTGCTGGAGAAGGATCTCAAGGTAATGGATTCGACGGCGGCATCCCTGTGCAGGGACAACGATATAGCCATACACGTATTCGCGCTGGCCGATGAAGGCAACGTGATGAAAGCCGTATGCGGAGAGAAGATAGGTACCATCATAAAGTGAGATTTGGAGGAATAAAATGAGTGATTTTGATCTGAAAAAACTGGATGAAAAGATAGAGAAAAGCCTGCACGTGCTTAAGGAAGAGATGGGCACGGTAAGGGCGGGACGTGCCAATGCCGCTCTCGTGGACAAGGTGACGGTCGAGTATTACGGCACGCCGACTCCGCTGAAGGCGCTGGCCAACATTTCCGTTCCGGAGCCGAGGACGCTGATGATATCTCCGTTCGATCCAAAGAGCATACCGGAGATAGAGAAGGCGATCAACGCGGCGAATATTGGGATAACGCCGGCAAACGACGGAAAGGTGATAAGGCTCCAGATCCCTCAGGTGACTGAGGAGAGGAGAAAGGAACTCACCAAGATCGTCAAGAAGCTGGGAGAGGAAACGAAGGTGGCCGTGAGGAACCTGAGGAGAGACGCCAACGATAAGGTCAAGAAGATGGAAAAGAGCGGAGATTTCACGGAAGACGACGCAAAGGATACGATGGACGATATCCAGAAGACCATAGACAAGGCGGTAAAGGATATAGACCAGATCGTTGCCGACAAGGAAAAGGAAATAATGGAAGTTTAATAACGGATATATCGTAGAAGACGGATAGATGTGGCCATGCGGTCACATCTATTTGTGAATACAGGGTTTTGATATGGTAGACAGAGACAGGATGCCCGAGCACGTTGCCATAATAATGGACGGCAACGGGAGATGGGCAAAGAAAAAAGGACTGCCGCGTCTGGCAGGCCATAACGCCGGCATGAAGGCGATGAAAAAGATCGTGGATCATTCCGACAAGCTGGGGATAAAGTACCTTACGGTCTATGCGTTTTCGACCGAGAACTGGAAGCGTTCCATTGCGGAAGTCACAGGCATATTCAAACTGCTGGTGACGTACGTGGACAGCGACCTGCGCGAACTGAAAGAAAACAACGTGAGGGTGAAGGTGCTGGGAAACTATGAATCGCTTCCTTCCGACGCCGTGAAGAGTCTGGAAAAGACGCTCCGGGAGACGGAGAACAATACGGGACTGCAGTTCAACATAGCCCTCAACTACGGCGGCAGAGACGAGATAATGAAGGCCGTAAGAGCGATAGGCAAAAAGCTGGAGGCAGGTGAGATATCGGCAGATGATATTTCGGAAGAGATGATATCGGAGGAACTGTTTACGGGGAAGCTCCATGCAGACGTACCCGATCCCGAGCTGATAATAAGGACCAGCGGAGAGCTTCGCCTTTCCAATTTCCTGCTGTGGCAGGGAGCATACAGTGAGCTGGTGTTTTCCGATGTGCTGTGGCCCGACTTCACTCCGGAGGAGTATGAGAAGGCGATAGCCGAATATCAGAGCAGGGAAAGAAGATTCGGAGGTAGATGATATATGAAGACGAGAGTGCTTTCGGGGCTGATAATGCTCCCGTTGCTGGTGATACTTTATCTTGGAGGCTATGTGCTGTTTGCCGCGTGCCTCGTAATAGGTATAATGGGCGTGAGGGAGTTTTACAACGGTTTCAGAGCCATGGACGTAAGGCCGAACTTCGCCGTAGCATGCGTGGCTGCGGTGGCCCTCTACGCGGTTGGGCTTTTCGGAGGCGACAGCGCCGAGTGGTATATGGCGTGGTTTTTCGGAGTGACTGTGGTCAGCCTGCTCTGTCTGTTCAACATAGAGCACAGGAAGCTCGAAGACGCCATGGCGACCATAACGGGTATATTCTATGTCATATTCTTTTCGTTCCACGTCACGCTGGTCGACAGGACGGAATACGGCCTCATGATATGGCTCATCGTCATAACGGCATTCGGCACCGACATCATGGCGTATTTCAGCGGATATCTGCTGGGCAAACACAAGCTTTGTCCGCATATAAGTCCCAAGAAGACGATAGAAGGCTCCATCGGAGGCATACTGGGCAGCGTGGTATTAAGCGGCGTATTCGGGTACATATTCATGCCCGATGTGCTGGTACACTGTCTGATAATAGGACTTCTCGGCGGTGTGATATCGCAGCTGGGCGACCTTACGGCTTCCGTGTTCAAGAGGAAGATGGGCATAAAGGATTACGGAAATCTCATACCGGGACACGGAGGGATACTGGACAGATTCGACAGCGTGCTGTTCACGGGACCGATGGTCTATTATTACATAGTCCTGGTCATGGGGCACATATCCTGACGGTACATGGCGGATTTATTTGTGAAAGAGGCTGATCTTTGATGAAAAGGATTTCAATTTTGGGGAGCACGGGATCGATAGGGACGCAGACGCTGGACGTCATAGCGGAGCACGGAGACTCCTTTTCCGTGGCGGCGCTTTCCTGCGCCAGGAACACGGAACTGCTGAAAAAGCAGATAAGGAGGTTCCGCCCGCAGGCCGTGTGTGTGGCAGATGAAAAGGACGCCGCGGAGCTTGCCGGTGAATTCGGGAACGTGGAAGTCTTCTGCGGCGATGAGGGACTCAAAGCCATTGCAGCCATGGAAGACTGCGACATGGTCGTGAATTCTCTCATGGGCATGAAGGGTCTTGAACCGACCATGGCAGCAATAGAGGCGGGACACGACATGGCATTTGCCAACAAGGAGACGCTGGTGGTGGGCGGTGAGCCTGTGATGGAAGCCGTCAGGAGAAAAGGCGTGAGGTTTCTGCCGGTCGACAGCGAACACAGCGCCATATTCCAGTGCCTGCAGGGAAGCGGGGGAAACGACGTTGCCAGACTGATACTGACGGCGTCGGGCGGACCGTTTCGCGGATACAGCAGGCATCAGCTTGAAGGCGTCACGCCGGAGCAGGCTCTGGCGCACCCCAACTGGGACATGGGAAAAAAGATAACGATAGACTCGGCGACTATGATGAACAAGGGACTTGAAGTTATAGAGGCGAGATGGCTTTTCGATATACCGGTGGACAGGATAAGCGTCGTGATACATCCGCAGAGCGTGCTGCATTCCGCAGTGGAGTACATGGACGGCAGCGTGATAGGGCAGATGGGATGCCCTGATATGCGCGTTCCCATCGCTTATGCACTGTCATATCCCGCGCGGCTTGAAATGCCGCAGACGGTGAAACGGCTCGAGCTTGCCGATCTTGAAGGCGGAATGACATTCCATAAAGTGGACAGGGACGTGTTCGGGACAATAGATCTGGCATACGAGGCGTGCAGACGCGGAGGGAGTTATCCCGTCGTGCTCAACGGTGCCAACGAGGTGCTGGTGGATATGTTCCTGACAGGGAAGATAGGATTTACCGATATACAGGATACGCTGATGCGTGTCATGGACGAACATGAGCCTGTATACGGGCTCGATATAGAGGGAATACTTGAAGAAGACAGGAAGATAAGAGAGAAGATGAGGGAAATGATATGACTGGAGGATGCCTATGACATTGATATATGCGGTCCTGATCTTCTGCGTGCTGATATTCGTACATGAATTGGGGCATTTCATCGCCGCAAAGGCGTGCGGTGTCAAGGTGAACGAGTTTTCCATAGGGATGGGACCGGCTTTTTTCAAGCGGCAGAAGAAGGAAACGCTGTACTCTCTCAGGGTACTGCCCATAGGCGGATACTGCGCCATGGAAGGCGAGGACGAGGACTCCGACGACGAGAGGGCTTTCAACCGCAAACCGGCATGGCAGCGGGCCGTGGTGCTGGCGGCGGGTTCTTTCATGAACCTGCTGACGGCTGTGATACTGATGATAGTGATCGCTTTCTGGTCGGGACAGCCGACGACGGTAATAGATGAAGTGCTGGATGATTCGCCGGCCTATGAAGCCGGTCTGAAGGCAGGCGACGAGATCGTTGCCGTCAACGGAGAGTCCATAGATGAGTGGAGCGAGGTCATCGCCATCATTGGCGGCAGCGAGAGCGGCTCCGTAGACATAACGGTCCTGAGGGACGGAAGCGAGATGACGCTGTCGCCTGAGACGCAATACGATGAAACGGCAGGACGGGAGAAGGTCGGCATAGCAGTCGATGTCGAGCACGATCTGTTTTCGGCTGTGGGCAACGGAGTGAAGAACACCGGCGATATGACGGTGATGATGTACGACATCATCAAACAGCTGATAACGGGCGAGGTGTCTACGCAGGAGCTGAGCGGTCCTGTCGGTATCGTATACATGGTGAACGATACGGCGCGCGCCGGAGCCATATACGTGGTGTATCTGTCTGCGCTCCTCAGTCTCAACCTGGCAGTGATAAACATGCTGCCGTTTCCTGCGCTGGACGGAGGACGACTGCTGTTCCTGCTCATAAGGAAGATAACGGGAAAGCGCGTCACGGACGAGATGGAGGGCAAGATACACTTCATAGGCATAGTGCTGCTTATGATGCTGATGATATATGTTACATGGAACGATATAGTCAGATTCATCGCTCCGCTTTTCTCGTGAGGAGGATGACCGATGAAGAAGAGCGTTTTCTGCGGCGATGTTGAGATAGGCGGAGAAAGTCCCGTATCGATACAGTCGATGACGAATACGGATACGGCGGATGTAAAGGCCACGATACAGCAGGTAAGGAGACTTGAGGATGCCGGATGTCAGATCATAAGGCTGGCGGTGCCCGATGAAGATGCTGCCGAGGCTTTCAGACAGATAAAGCGCGCGGCTCATGTACCGCTTGTCGCTGACATACATTTTGATTACAGACTGGCTCTGATGGCGATGGATGCGGGAGCCGACAAGATAAGGATAAACCCCGGCAACATAGGGTCGGAGGAAAATGTCAGGCAGGTCGCGGAGATGGCCGCAAGGTGCGGCATACCGATAAGGGTCGGGGTCAATTCCGGATCCCTTGAAAAGGACATACTCGAAAGATACGGACGCGTGACGGCCGAAGGACTGGCGGAGAGCGCTCTAAGGAACGTGGCTCTGCTGGAAAAGTATGACTTTGACGACATCGTCATATCTTTAAAATCCTCGGATGTTAAGATGAACTTCGA
>CASEFF010000129.1 GCA_949287115.1 uncultured Bacillota bacterium
ATATTCGAAGTGGAAAGACCCGGAGGGAAAAAGGTGCTGATACCCAACGTGGATCAGTTCATACTGGATATAGATGCCGAAAAAAGGGTCATTTCGGTGAGGCTGATAGAAGGACTGTTGGATCTGTAACGGTGGATTGAAATGAAGATAGATATACTGACGCTCTTTCCCGGGATGTTCGAGCCTGTCGTCAGCAGCAGCATTCTCGGAAGAGCGGTCGACAGGGACAAGATGGAGATAAGGCTCACGGACATAAGGGATTTCAGCAACGATAAGCACAACAGAGCTGACGATTACCCGTTCGGAGGGGGCGGCGGCATGGTCATGATGGCCGATCCCGTGTTCGGAGCGCTGGAATCGGTGAACGCGCAGGGAAAGAAGATAATATATATGTCCCCGCGGGGAAAGATCATCGACAGGGAGAAGATAGAAGAGCTGGCCGGACTGGATGAAATGGTGATACTGTGCGGTCATTACGAGGGGATAGACCAGAGGATAATAGATCACTGGAACATGGAGGAGATATCCATAGGCGACTACGTCCTCACGGGCGGCGAACTGCCGGCAATGGTGCTGATAGATGCGGTTGCCAGGTTCATACCCGATGTGCTGGGCAATGAAAATTCGGCGGCAGACGAGTCGATATATTCCGGTCTTTTGGAGTACCCGCAGTACACTAAGCCGCGGGAGTACAGGGGCATGGATGTGCCCGAGGTGCTGGTGAGCGGCAATCATAAGCTCATAGCGCTCTGGCGGCTGAAACAGTCGCTGATACTGACGAAGGAGCGCAGGCCCGACCTGTTTGACGAATTTGTAAAGAAATCGGGAAAACTGTCTAAAGAAGAGCGAAAAATACTGGAAGAAATAGTTGAAATAGATGTATAGTAGATTGCAAGGGCCTTTTCTTTAGTGTAAAATAAAATGATGAAGACAAAGATAAGCAAGAAGACAAAAAGGACGATATTTATTTATCTGGCCATAGTGCTCATACTATATATTGTTGTAGAAGTCCTGCCGGAAGTTACCGATATATTCGAGACGACGCAGACTCTCGAGCCGGGAACGCTGCGGCTGTCCTATGAGACGACCGGGTATCTGATAAAGGACGAGTCGGTGGGAGTTGCCGCCGAATCCGGAGACATACAGTATCTCGTCAGCGTAGGAACAGCGGTGAAAAAGGGATATCCGGTAGTGGAGATAACGCCTGACGGCAGGGACAGAGACAGCTCCAGATTCAGCGAATACATGGACAGGCTGAAAGGCTTCGAAGGGTTGTCTGAGGAGAGCAGTTCGCCGGTCAGCGGCATTTTCAGCCTGACGATAGACGGGTACGAGGACTATTTCACGCCGGATAATATGGAAAAGGTGAAGCGGGAGACCGTGGAGAGCCTTTCCTTTGACTCGGTGAACCTTGAAAGAGATTCGGTAGTCAAGGGGGAGCCGGTATACAAGGTATCGACTGACGATAACTGGTATGTGCTCTGCTGGGTCGACAGGAAGACCGCGGAAATGTATACCGAGGGAAGGGACGTATCGCTGGAGCTTCCCGACGGAGCGGTGGATGCGAGAGTCCACAGCGTCAGCAGTGACGGAGAAGATTACAGGGTAATATTTTATCTGGATGTATATTATGAGTCGTTTGCCGAGAGCCGCGCAGTGGACATGTCCATCGTGACCAGCGATAACGAAGGACTTATAGTCGATAACAGATGCATAGTCAAGAAGGACGGCTATGAAGGCGTGTACGTGGTGGATAAGAACGGCGATTACACGTTCACAAGGATAAGCGTGATATCAACTGACGGAAACGAGTCGGTCATCGAAGATGCCACATTCATCGATGAGGACGGTCAGCAGGTATATACGGTAGATGTCTACGATGAAGTGCTGAAGCATCCCGACAGCGCTTTGGAAGACGATCTGAGCAGGGAGAAGGAAACGTCGCACGGCGACAAAGCTGCAGAGGGGGAATGAAGATGGAAGATATAACCGGTAATCTCGCAAAAGTGAACGGACAGATAAAGGAAGCCGCGGAAAGATGCGGAAGGAGCGCGGACGATATCCTTCTGGTGGCTGTCAGCAAGACGAGAACCCCGGAAGAGATAAACATAGCCATAGATGCCGGCGTAACGGATATAGGTGAGAACAAGGTCCAGGAGATAATGGACAAATACGATGCCATAAAGCCGGTCAGGTGGCATATGATAGGTCATCTGCAGACAAACAAAGTCAAATACATAATAGACAAGGTATCGATGATACATTCCGTGGATTCGTATAAGCTGGCGGCGGAAATAAACAAGAGAGCCGCAGCCCACGGCATCACGATGGATATACTGCTGCAGGTCAACTCCGCTCAGGAGGAGAGCAAGTTCGGCATATCGACGGATGAAACGGAAGAACTGATAGAGAAGATACTTGAAAGCTGCGGCAATGTGAAGATACGCGGACTTATGTGCATAGCACCTTACGCCGATGATCCCGAAGATATAAAGGTATATTTCGATCAGGTGAAGGAGCAGTACGACAGGTTCGGAAAGATCGAGCATCCGGGACTGGATTTCAGATATCTGTCAATGGGCATGTCCCATGACTTCCCGGTGGCGATAGAAGCGGGATCTAATCTCGTCAGAGTGGGAAGTGCGATATTCGGCGAGAGAGATTATAGTAAGATTTAGGAGGTAATCATGGGCGTTATCAACAAATTTAAGGATCTGATGGGCTTTGAGGAATATGACGAAGAGGAAGAACTGGAAATGGAAGAAGAGGATTACGGACACGACAGGAAGCCTGTCGACGCCAGGCAGCCTCTGACATCACAGAGCAGGTACGATAACAACAACGTCGTTTCCATGCAGAACAGGACGGTCAAGGCGCTGACCAGCAAGTTCAAGCTTATGGTCATAGAGCCGAACGGCTTCGATGAGTGCTCAAAGCTGGTGGACAGCCTCAGGAGCAGGAAACCGATAATAGTGAATCTCGAAAAACTTGATTCGGATACGGCGAGAAAGATTTTCGACTTCCTCGGCGGAGCCACATATGCGCTGAACGGAAATGTACAGAAGGTGGCAAACAACATATTCATATTTGCTCCGGAGAACGTGGCCATAAGCGCGGAGGGCAACAGCAAGCCTTATAACTTTGCGGGAGGAAATGCAGACGACATCAATCCATGGAAGTAAACAGGAGGGTTAATGATGATCAGACCGGTAGATATACAGGAAAAGGAATTCAGCAGAGCGGTCAGAGGATATAAGGAAGAAGAGGTCAATCAGTTCCTCGATGAGATAACGGTGGATATGGAAAGGCTCATAAGCGAGCTTCGCGAAACGAAGGAAGAAAACAGCAGGCTCGTTGAGGAGATGGAGAGATACAGAAATTCCGAGAACACCGTTGTAGAGACGCTGGAAGCGGCAAAATCTCTCATGGCGGACATTTCCGCCAGCGCGGAGAAGAGAGCCGACATACTTCTCAAGAATGCAGAGCTGGATGCACAGCTCATGCAGAAGGAAGCAAGAGACAATGCCGACAGGATAGCCGAGGAGAGTCAGGCTATGAAGAACAGGTTCGTGGAGTTCAGGAACAAATACAGGCAGCTGCTCCAGTCGGAGCTGCAGAGATTCGAGTCTCTCAGCGGAGAGATGTTCCCGGAGCTGGGCATAGACGATTTTGACGATCTCCCGGGAGCGGCGCCTCAGGAGCCTAAGAAAAACGCACCGCCGCAGCCGATGGCAGGAACAATGTATTATCCAGGCGGCGGCAGGGAGATAAGAAGGCAGGAGACTATCAGGAACAGAAAGAAATGAGCAATCAAAAAAAAGACGGGGCGGTCACGCCCCATTTTCATATCTGGGTGATCTGTTATCTGATAACGG
>CASEFF010000130.1 GCA_949287115.1 uncultured Bacillota bacterium
AACAGCGTCGTATATTCGGGCGAGACGGACGGAGAGCTGATGAACTTCGAGGCGGGCAATCTCTACTGGAGGATACTGGACGACATGTTCCTGAAATTCGGGTTCCCGAAAGCCGAGTTCGGCAGGAACACCGATATACATCCGGGAAGGAAGTACGTGCACGATTCAAAGATAAACTTTACATACGTGGACGAGGGAGATGTTCTGGAGTACGGCGGATACAGGCTGAAAGCAATAGAGACGCCGGGCCACACGCCGGGTCACATGTGTCTTTACGATGAGGAAAAGAAGATATTTTTCTGCGGGGACCACATACTTGGGACCATAACGCCCAACATCACGATAGAGCTGGGCTCTGAAAACCCGCTTAAAGACTATCTTGACAGCCTTGCCAAGGTCGAAAAACTTGATGTGGAGCTTCTGCTGACGGCTCACGGCACTCCCGTAGACGATATGTACGGAAGGATAAAGGAACTGTACAGGCATCACGAAGACAGACTGGCGGAAGCCGAATACATACTGCAGGATGAATGGAAGACGCCGTACGAAGTGGCAAGAGATATGACGTGGGAGATAGAGTGCAGGAACTGGGATGAATTCCCGGCGCCGCAGAAGTGGTTTGCCACAGGCGAGGCGATATCCCATCTCCAGTACATGTTCTTTGAAGGCAGGATAGACAGGGACGAGATAGAGGGGATCTATCATTATCACAGGAAGTAGGAGTATCGGACGGAGCAGACAGCCATGAAGGAATCGGAAAACAGGGGATCGGAAAACACAGGAAGGATATTTATAACGGGAGATAAACACGGGTCGTTCATACCTTTTTTCGGGTTGCACGAGAGAGGAGAGATGAAGGATACGGACATCCTCATAATAGCGGGAGATGCGGGTTACGTGTGGGACGACGACTACATTTACAAGGTGGAAACCTTAAGTCAGCTCTTCCCCGGCACCGTGGCCTTTATAGACGGCAATCACGAGAACCACGATATCCTGGATGCCATGGATGTCGTGACATGGCATGGCGGGAAGGCGCATATAGTGGGCGAACGTGTCATGCATCTGATGCGGGGAGAGATCTACTCGATCTGCGACTGCAATATATTCACGTTCGGCGGCGCAAGGTCCAACGACAAGGACAGACGGACGGAAGGTGAGAGCTGGTGGCGGCAGGAAGAGCCGGATCGGGAGGAAATGGAGTACGGAAGAAGGCAGCTCATGGAAAACATCGATGATATCGACTACGTGATAACCCATGAATCGCCGCTGTTTGCACGCGATCATATATCGAGATCCAAGGAGGTCGATGACGACTACCTCTTTCCCGAAGCCCTCGAAGAATGGTATGAGCTCGTTTCAAAGGGCGAACGTTTTCAGCGGTGGTATTTCGGGCACATGCACGAGGATCGCGTGATAACTCCGAAGCTCAGGGGCGTCCATAACGATATCCTCAGGATAGGGGAAGACACTCAGGTGAGATGGGCATGACGTGCCGGTATCAGGCGATATAACAAGGTGAGGGAAGGCCGGAAACGGAGGTTGCAGATGAAAGTTGTTATCGTAGGCGGAGTGGCGGGAGGTGCTACCGCTGCGGCAAGGATGAGAAGACTGGATGAAAATGCGGAGATAACGGTGTTCGAACGCAGCGGGTTCGTATCGTACGCCAACTGCGGACTGCCGTATTACGTCGGAGGTGTCATAAAGAACCCCGGTGAACTGACATTGCAGACGCCGAAGAGCTTCATGGACAGGTTTCGCGTGGATGTCAGGGTGAACCACGAAGTGACGGATATAGATGTGACGGGAAAGTCCGTTACTGTAAAGGATCTTACGACGGGAGCTGTGTTTGAGGAAAGCTATGACAAGCTGCTGCTTTCTCCGGGCGCAAGGCCGGTAAGACCTGAGTTTTCGGGAACGGACAGTGAAAACATATTCACCCTCAGGACAGTGGAGGACACGTTCAGACTCAGGGACGCCGTGACGGACAGATCAGTGAAACACGTCGTTATAGCAGGCGGCGGATACATAGGCATAGAGGTGGCGGAAAATCTGACGGAAAAGGGCATAGACGTGACTATAGTGCAGAGACCGCCTCAGCTGCTGGCTCCTCTCGATCGCGATATGGCAAGCATAGTCCACGCGAAGCTGAGGGAAAAGGGCGTTGTTGTGAAGACCGGAAGCTCTGTGGAAGGCTTTGAGCATGAGAATGGAAAGGTAAGGGTGCTGCTGAAAGGAGAAGCGGCACTTGAAGCGGATATGGTCGTACTGGCCATAGGAGTAAGGCCCGACACGGCTCTTGCGGAAAAGGCGGGGCTGAAAACGGGTATAAAAGGAAGCATAGTCGTAAACGACAGGATGGAAACATCCGCCTCCGACGTATATGCCGTAGGCGACGCGGTACAGGTGGAAAATTCCGTGACGGGAGAGGATGACCTGATCTCTCTGGCGGGGCCGGCCAATAAGCAGGGCAGGATCGCAGCCGACAATATATGCGGTGGAGACAGCCGATACAGAGGATCGCAGGGATCGTCCGTCATAAAGCTGTTCGATCTTACCATAGCGACGACGGGAATAAACGAAAAGAAAGCGTCTGCTGCAGGGCTTGAGTATGACAGGGTCGTTTTGTCTCCTGCTTCCCATGCGACATATTACCCCGGAGCAAAATCCATGGTCATGAAGGTGCTGTTCGAAAAAGATACGTTCAGGATACTGGGAGCGCAGATAATCGGTGCAGAAGGCGTCGACAAACGCATAGACGTGCTGGCTGCGGCGATGAGCGCAGGGATGAGGGCATATGATCTCAGGGATCTTGATCTTGCATATGCGCCGCCGTATTCTTCCGCAAAGGATCCGGTGAACATGGTGGGATTCATGACGGAAAACCTGCGTAACGGGCTGGTAAAGCAGATACACTGGGATGAGCTGGATGAAGTTATCGGAAGAGAGGATGCTTTCCTGCTGGACACGAGGACTCCGCAGGAATATGCGGCCGGACATATAGAAGGCTTTGTGAACATTCCTCTCGATGAGCTGCGTGACAGGCTGGGAGAGATAGATGAAAACCGTACGGTATACATCATGTGCCAGACGGGGTTAAGAAGCTACATAGGCTGCAGGATACTGTCCCAGAGCGGATTTGACTGCTGTAACATCTCCGGAGGATACGGTTTTCTCGAGGCGATCGTAAAGGATAAAGTGCCGCCTGCGGATCTGTATCCGTGCGGTATGAACAGAGCAAGATAATATCAGAAAAACATTCGGCTTTTTTACGGCTTTGTGATATAATGTCCAACGGTGATATTTTAGATTTCGCTGTTGGATTTTAAATAATAATATTTAGGAGAGGGAAATGTCTAAGGAGAAAAACGAAAAAAAGATCATCGGCATAGGCGATAAGCCGCCGATAGGCAAATGGATACCGCTGAGCATACAGCACACGTTTGCCATGTTCAGTGCTTCCGTACTCGTGCCGATACTGTTCGGCATACCGGCATCCATCGTACTTTTGATGAACGGTATCGGAACGCTGCTGTTCATCTTCATAACGAAGGGAAGGGCTCCGGCTTATCTGGGATCCAGCTTCGCGTTCCTTTCGCCGGGATTCATAGTCATAGGCAGTATGGGATATCAGTACTGTCTGGGTGGCTTCATATGCGCGGGAGCGATATTCGCCATCGTTGCCATAATCATCAAGTTCGCCGGCGTTGACTGGATAGACGCGGTACTTCCGCCTGCGGCCATGGGCCCTATAGTGGCGCTCATAGGTCTTGAACTTGCCGGATCGGCAGCCAGCACAGGCGGTATAATCAGCGAAGAAGGTGCGGCTATAGATCCGAAATTCGTATTCGTATTCATATTCACTCTGGCGCTCGCTGTAATAGGCCAGGTGGTGTTCAGAGGATTTGCTTCGGCGATAGCCATACTCATAGCGATAGTTGCGGGGTATGTACTGGCTCTGATAATGGGCCTTGTGGACTATGCGCCTGTGACAGAGGCCAGCGTGTTCGAGCTTCCGGCATTCATGCTGCCTAAGTTCGATATAAGCGCGATAATAATCATCATACCTGCGTCGCTCACGGTAATATCCGAGCACATATCGCATCAGATAGTAACGAGCGAGATCGTGGGCAGGGATCTGCTGAGAGATCCGGGACTCCACCGTTCACTGCTGTCCGACGGTATCTCGACGATGCTTTCCGGACTGTGCGGTTCGGTGCCTACCACCACTTACGGTGAGAACATAGGAGTAATGGCCGTGACGAAGGTCTACAGCGTATGGGTAATAGGAGGCGCAGCGGTATTTTCCATACTGCTCTCGTTCTTCGGACAGGTGAGCGCTCTCATCAGCACCATACCGGGGCCTGTAATGGGCGGCATCAGCTTCCTGCTCTACGGTATGATAGCCGCATCCGGTATAAGGCTGCTGGTGGATAAGAAAGTCGACTACTCCAGACCGAGAAACCTTGCGATGACTGCTGTCGTATTCGTTGTGGGACTTTCGGGAGCATCCATACAGATAGGCGAGGTACAGCTGACGGGTATGTGTCTTGCCACCATCGTCGGCATAGTGATGGGACTGATAATGTTCGTGATAGACAGGACAGGACTTGCCAACGATAAAGAGGAAGCATAAGAGAAGCATAAATCCGGCAAAGACCGGAACGATCGTATAGATAACGGATATGAAGAGACCGCATGGCGGCGCAGACTGCGCTGTTATGCGGTCTCTTTTGATATGATGCTGTCAATGTAAAGCTGCAGCATCTCTTTCATCTTCGAGTACATGTCGTATGAGCCTTCGTGCAGCGCCCAGTCGAATATGACGCCTCTTGCCACCAGGAAAAGATCGCCTTCTATATCTTCGGGAGTCTTTTCACGGATGCAGCAGCCGCTTTCCTGGGCCTCCCTCACTATGTCCCGCAGAACGGAGTGCATGCCGCGGTCCCTTGCAAGGAAAAGCGTATTTTCCGGTATGTACATCTTCTGTGTCAGGCCGATGCCGTTGCTTTCCGCCATTGCGGCGTACTTTTCAAAGAACACCTGCACTTTGTCTTCAAAGTCAAGATCACGTATCAGGTCGACGAACCCGGTCTCGTAATAATCATCGGCAGAGCGGTACAGATCCATGAACAGATCCAGCTTTGACGTGTAGTAGTGGTAGAACGTCCCTACGGACACACCGGCCTCTTTTGCTATACGGGTCACGTTCGTACCGTCTATACCGTGTTTTCGTATGAGCTTTATGCCCACGTTATATATCCTGCGCTTTGTGGCAAGCGCCTGTTTTTTCCTGTTGGTCATGCCTTTTTTCATGGTGCACAGCCTCCTTCAGGTAATCATTTTAACCGAGTGAATTTAGGATTGCAACGGGTAAATCGATATGATAGAATTATTTCATTGAATGGATTCGGTGAAACAATTCGGTAAATGGAGGTGCTGTATGAGTTTCAAGTATGAAAAGCTGTTTACTCCCGTGAAGATAGGGTCATGCGAGATAAAGAACCGTTTCGCTATGGCGCCTATGGGCCCTCTGGGGCTGGCCGACGCGGAGGGCGGGTTCAATCAGAGAGGTATAGATTACTATACCGAGCGTGCAAAAGGCGGCACGGGCCTGATAATCACCGGGGTGACGTTTGTCGATAATGAGGTGGAGGAGCACGGTATGCCCAACTGCCCGTGCCCGACTCACAATCCGGTGCAGTTCGTCAGGACGGGCCGCGAGATGACGGAGCGCATCCACGCTTACGGAGCGAAGGTGTTCCTTCAGATGTCGGGAGGGTTCGGAAGGGTGACGATACCTACCAACCTGGGAGAATATCCTCCGGTGGCTCCGTCGCCAATACCTCACAGATGGCTGGACAAGACGTGCAGGGAGCTTACAAAGGAAGAGATAAGGAAGATCGTGGTACAGTTCGGTAAGGGCGCTTTCAATGCAAAGAGAGCCGGCTTCGACGGCGTGCAGATACACGCCGTACACGAGGGGTATCTGATAGATCAGTTCGCCATAGCTCTCTTCAATCAGCGTACGGATGAGTACGGCGGAAGCCTTGAAAACAGGCTGAGGTTTGCCAGAGAGATAGTGGAGGAGATAAAAAAGACGTGCGGGGACGATTTCCCCGTTGCTCTCAGGTACAGCCCGAAGAGCTTCATAAAGGACTTTCGAGAAGGCGCTCTGCCGGGAGAGGAATTCGAAGAAAAGGGCAGAGATCTGGATGAAGGTGTTGAAGCGGCGAAGCTGCTGGTGGAATACGGCTACGATGCTCTCGATACGGATGTGGGTTCGTACGATTCGTGGTGGTGGAGCCATCCGCCTATGTACCAGAAGAAGGGACTTTACAGACCTTTCGCCAAGCTGATGAAGGAGACGGTCGATGTCCCTGTAATATGTGCAGGCAGGATGGATGATCCCGACATGGCGCTTGAAGCCATCGAAAACGGCGAGACCGATATGATAAGCCTCGGACGTCCGCTGCTGGCCGATCCCGATTACGTCAACAAGCTCAGGAGCGGCAGACGCGCACAGATAAGACCGTGCATCTCATGTCAGGAAGGCTGCATGGGAAGGATACAGGAGTATTCGATGCTCAACTGCGCCGTGAACCCTCAGGCGTGCAGGGAGCGTGTAAATGCGCTGAATCCTGTCAGGATACCGAAGAAGGTGATGATCGTGGGCGGCGGCGTCGCAGGATGCGAAGCGGCCAGAGTCCTTGCCCTGAGAGGACATATGCCCGAGATATACGAGAAGGGAAGCAGGCTGGGCGGAAATCTGCTGCCGGGCGGTGCTCCCGATTTCAAGGAGGACGATATAGCGCTGGCTGACTGGTATGCCACCATGCTGGAGCTTCTCAAAGTCCCGGTGAACCTCAACAGGGAGATCGGCGCCGACGAGATAAAGGTATCCGGTGCCGATGTGGTCATCATAGCGACAGGCTCCGTACCTAAGGTGTTCTCCCTCGGAGATGATGAACACGTATATACGGCGGCTCAGGTGCTGATGAAGGAAAAGGATGCCGGAGAAAGCACCGTGGTCATCGGCGGAGGTCTCGTTGGATGTGAGACGGCTCTCTGGCTGGCTCAGCAGGGAAAGAACGTGAAGATAGTGGAAGCGATGGACAGGATACTGGCTGTCAACGGACCGCTCTGTCACGCCAACAGTGAGATGCTGGAAAGGCTCATACCGTTCAACGGCATAGAGGTCATCGCGTCGGCAAAAGCTTCGGGATATGACGGGAAGGCGCTTACCGTGGAGACTCCGGACGGAAAGAGGACCATCGAGTGTGATTCCGTGATACTTTCCGTAGGATATGCGGAGAACGCGCCCCTTTACGATCAGCTGAAATTCGATATACCGGAGCTGTATCTGCTGGGAGATGCGAAGAAGGTCTCGAACATAATGTACGGCATATGGGACGCCTTCGAGGTGGCAAACCATATAGACTGATGCAGGATCGCCTTTCGGGATATTGTGCAGACGTCGGATGAGTGGTATCATTATGGAAAGAAGCAGCATGACCCGATGAAAGGAGTTCGAGATGACGGATTTTTATGTTACATACAGGTTCGCCGACAAGGCGGCCCGTGACGGATTTTACAGCGAAGTGAAGGCGTGTGGAGCCGGAGAGAAGTCCAGGAAGGAAGACGGCTGCATAAAGTATGAGTTCTTCTACTTTGCCGATGAGGACGACAAGATGTTCCTCTGGGAGCAGTGGGAGAGCAGGGAGGCGCAGAAAAAGCACTGTCAGCAGCCTCATTTTGCGGAGCTTACGGAGATAAAGAAAAAGTACGGAGTGGAGACCGACATACAGATCGAGGACAGATAAAAGCGGTATCGTATCGGTAACCATGAAAACAAAAGGAGCTGTCTGCCTGATGAATGGA
>CASEFF010000131.1 GCA_949287115.1 uncultured Bacillota bacterium
CATAAACCGACTCAGCATAGGAGTGCAGTCCTTTGAAAACAGCGTGCTGAAAGTGCTGGGACGCATACATGACAAGAACGATGCGTTCTATGCGTTCCAGAGAGCCAGAAAGGCCGGCTTTGACAATATAAACCTCGATATAATGTTCGGGGTACCGGGACAGACCATGAAGATGTGGAAGGATACCGTCAGACAGTGTACGTTCCTGAGACCGGAACATATCTCGCTGTACAGCCTGCAGATAGAGGAGGGTACGGAGATGTACGATATGGTCTACAGAGACGGCAGCCTCGAACCGGTTCCTGACGTCATCGACAGGGAAATGTACCATACGGCGCTGAAGATGCTCAGGCGTGCGGGATACGATCATTACGAGATATCGAATGCAGCGGTTCCGGGACGGGAGAGCAGGCACAATATGAAATACTGGTCATACGTGGAATACATGGGGATCGGGCTTGGAGCCAGTTCGTTCGTGGAAGGCAGCCGCTTCAGGAACTGCAGCAGGATGAGCGACTACATAAAGGCGATAAAGGAAGACGTGGAGCCGGTGGATGTGAACAGTGTGGAACATTATTCGGCCACCGAGGAGATGGGCATATTCATGTTCACCGGACTTAGAAAGACGGAAGGCGTCGATCTCAATGAATTCCGCCAGGTGTTCGGAAAGGATCTTTTCAGCGTATATGACAGGGGCATGCTGGAAAGATACAAGGGGATGCTGGTGCTGGACGGTGACAGGATATACATATCGGAAAGAGGAATGGATATTTCAAACAGGATAATGACGGAGTTTGTCTGATGAAAAGAAAGTACGTTATGGCACTGGATCAGGGAACCACCAGCGCCAGATGCATATTATATGACAGATACGGTAAACAGGTCAGCGTGGCTCAGAAGGAGTTCAGGCAGATATATCCACACGAGGGATGGGTGGAGCACGATCCCATGGATATATGGTCGACCCAGATAGGCGTCGCACAGGAGGCTATGCTGAAGATAGATGCCGGATATGAGGATATAGATTCCATAGGCATAACGAACCAGCGGGAGACCACAGTTGTCTGGGACAGGAAGACGGGAGAACCGGTGTACAACGCCATAGTGTGGCAGTGCAGGAGGACTGCCGGATTTTGTGACGGGCTGAAGGAGCAGGGGCTGGAAGACATGATAAGCAGCAGGACGGGGCTGATAATAGACCCGTATTTTTCGGCTACGAAGCTCAGATGGATACTGGAAAACGTGGACGGCGCCCATGAGCGTGCGAAAAACGGAGAGCTGCTGTTCGGAACCATCGAAACGTGGCTGATATGGAGGCTTACGGAGGGTGCTGTTCACGTAACGGACTATTCCAATGCTTCTCGGACGATGATGTTCAACATACATACGCTCAAATGGGACAGCGATATACTGGAGCTCCTGGACATTCCGGAGTGTATGCTGCCCGAGCCGAAGCCGTCGAGCTGTATCTACGGGCAGACGAACCCGAGAATATTCGGCGGACCGATAACCATATCGGGAGCCGCGGGAGATCAGCAGTCGGCACTGTTCGGACAGGCATGCTTTTCGGAGGGAGAAGCAAAGAATACGTACGGTACCGGAGGTTTCATGCTGGTGAACACGGGCAGCAGACCTGTCGTGTCGCGCAACGGTCTTCTCACCACGATAGCGTGGGGCATAGGAGAGGATGTGAGCTATGCGATAGAAGGCTCCGTGTTCATGTCGGGAGCTACGATACAGTGGCTGAGAGACGAGGTGGGGCTGCTGGATCATGCGGCGAAGTCGGAGAAGATGGCAAGATCCGTGGAAAACACCGCGGGAGCATACATCGTGCCGGCCTTCACGGGGCTGGGAGCACCGTACTGGGATCCCTATGCGAGAGGAGCGCTGCTGGGGCTGACGCGCGGAGTCAACAAAAACCACATCGTACGTGCGGCGCTGGAGTCCATGGCGTATCAGACATATGATCTGATGAATGCCATGGAAGAGGACATAGGCCATGGCATAAAGACGTTCAAGGTGGACGGCGGTGCGTGCGCCAACGATTTTCTGCTGGAATTCCAGGCGGATATAATAGATATGCCCCTTTACAGACCGGAGTGCATCGAGACCACATCGCTGGGTGCGGCTTATCTGGCGGGACTGGCTACGGGATACTGGGAAAGCATGAAGGACATAACGGACAACTGGCAGGTGGATCGCGTGTTCAGACCGGTCATGGGACAGGAAAAGAGAGACGCCCTCATAAAGGGATGGCATGAAGCGGTCGGAAGGACCCTGGGATGGGCGAAAAACGTATGAAAAACGCATGGAACAAGAATGCGTGAAGCCCGTGAGACGATGATGAAGTTATGATGTTGAAGGATGCGGGGTCACGGCTCAGTCTTTTCTGTCTTTTTTCGATATGACTATGAGCAGCCTTCCGTCCTTTACCGATATCACGGCGTTCGCGTCGGCAAACTCGTTGCTGACACCGAGGGGAAAGTCCCTCGTGAGGGTGTGATCGTCGATATTGTATTTGGCCCCTTTGATGGTGACACCGCGTGATGTTTCAGAAAGGGAGAACACCGACAGATAACTGTCTTTTTCGTACGGCAGCGTGACGCTGCCGTCTTTTTTTGAGTCGACGATAAAACAGCGGTTCAGGCCGTCCATCATCGTGAGACTGTCAAAGCGGGAGTCGTACCTGTAAAGGAGCTGCAGGTTCGCCACCGTATGATCGAGCCGGCCGCCTATGCCGCCCAGTATCAGCAGCTCGCCGAAGCCCGCTTCGGCAGCAGTTTTTATGGCGAGATCGAGATCCGTGTAGTCCTTTTCGGGAGAAAATTCCTTTATGTCCATATCCTCCGGCGGGGAAAGTTCCGTGGAGTCGAAGTCGCCGAGAAGCATATCGGGCCTTATGCCGCATCCGAGAGCGATGTCGTATCCTCCGTCGGCGCATATGACGTAATCGCGTTCGTCTATGAGGGCGTCCGTATCCGGAAGTTTTTCCACGTACGATGTTATTATTACGGCTCTGTTGCCATGCTTGTTGTCGATAGTCCTGTTCATTTTAAAAATTCCCGCCTATTTTAATGATATTGATAATTATAACCCCTTGAAAAACCGTAAAGCAAGATATATAATAACATTGTACAGAACATAATGAGGTGACGGCGCTTTATGGAAGAGCAGATCAAGAAAGTATTAAAGGAAAAAGTAGACCCTGTGCTGGCAGCACATTACGGCGGAGCCGTGCTCACCGGATATGAGGACGGTGTTGCTATGGTGAAACTGACCGGTCAGTGTGCGTCATGCCCGTCGGCTCAGTCCACGATAGAAGAAGTGGTGAAGAGCATAGTGATGGACAATATCCAGGGTGTGAAGGATGTGGTCTTGGATACTTCCGTTAGCGAGGATCTTCTCGATATGGCGAGGAAAATATTGAGAAAAGACAAGCATTAGTTATTTCTGTGACGTTAAAATTGTTCGTGGTTTCTCGCTCCGCAATCAAGCGTTGTGAGAGATTAAATCTAATAAAGGAGTGATTTTAATATGTTAATGACAGGAGCACAGTATATTGAAAGCTTGAGGAAAATGAAGACGAGAGTCTACATGTTCGGCGAAGAGGTAAAGGACTGGGTAGATCATCCTATCATCAGACCTTCGATAAACTGCGTGGCAGTTACTTACGATCTCGCGAACGATCCTGAGTATGCCGACCTCATGACTGCCAAATCCAGCCTTACAGGCGAGACTATCAACAGGTTCACGCATCTTCACCAGAGCACGGAAGACCTTAAGAAAAAGGTTAAGATGCTGAGACTGTGCGGACAGAAGACAGCTTCATGCTTCCAGAGATGCGTAGGTATGGACGCGTTCAATGCTGTATTCTCCACGACATATGAAACTGACAAGAAGTACGGTACGAATTATCATGAAAACTTCAAGAAGTTCCTCGAAATGGTTCAGAAGAACGACTATGTA
>CASEFF010000132.1 GCA_949287115.1 uncultured Bacillota bacterium
AGGGTTATCAGTACGCCCACGACACGGAGGAGAAACTTACCGATATGCAGTGTCTGCCGGACTCGCTGCTGGGCCGCAGATATTACCGCCCTACGGATCAGGGCGTAGAGACGAGGTTCAAAGACAGGCTGGCACAGATAGACCGATGGAAAAAGCAGCACCAAAAATGAGCCGGAAGAACGTGCGCCTTACGGACTGTGCACACTCTTCCGACCCCGACAGGCAGTTATCCGCCTGCCTGTTTATTTATTTTCCGAAGAACAGCTCCATATCATCTTCTACAGTCCCGATGCCGGATATCCCGAAGTTTTCCACCAGCACCTTCGCCACATTGGGGCTTAAAAACGCCGGGAGCGTAGGTCCCAGATGTATATCCTTCACCCCGAGGTACAGCAGCGCCAGCAGCACTATGACGGCCTTCTGTTCATACCACGCGATGTTGTAGACGATCGGCAGATCGTTTATATCGTCAAGTCCGAACACCTCTTTCAGCTTGAGAGCTATGACCGCCAGCGAATATGAATCGTTGCACTGCCCCGCATCAAGCACTCTCGGAATTCCTCCGATGTCTCCCAGATCCAGCTTGTTGTACCTGTACTTGGCGCATCCGGCTGTCAGTATTACGGTGTCTTCAGGGAGCGCCTTTGCAAATTCCGTATAGTAATCTCTCGATTTCATACGCCCGTCGCATCCTGCCATCACGACGAATTTCCTTATCGCTCCCGATTTTACGGCATCCACGATCTTATCGGCAAGAGCCAGCACCTGAGCATGTGCAAACCCGCCTACAATCTCACCTGTCTCTATCTCAACAGGGGGCTCGCATCTCCTCGCATGTTCTATTATCGCCGAGAAGTCCTTGTGCTCGCCTATTTCTCCTGCTATATGTCTGCATCCGGGATATCCGGCCGCTCCCGTGGTGTACATCCTGTCCTTATAGCTGTCCTTTGGCGGCACTATACAGTTCGTAGTCATAAGTATCGGCCCGTTGAACGACTCGAACTCCTCCTTCTGCTTCCACCATGCGTTGCCGTAATTGCCCGCAAAATTCTCATACTTTCTGAAAGCCGGATAGTAGTGAGCCGGCAGCATTTCCGAATGAGTATATACATCGACTCCGGTCCCCTGAGTCTGCTCCAGCAGCATCTCAAGATCTCTCAGATCATGACCTGATATCAGTATCCCCGGATTTTTCCTGACGCCTATGTTTACTCTCGTCATCTGCGGATCGCCGTATGCGCCGGTGTTCGCCTCATCCAGCAGAGCCATGATGTCGACTCCGTATTTTCCGGTCTCCAGTACAAGTTCAACAAGCTCTCCGACGCTGAGGCTGTCATCCAGCGTTGCCGCAAGAGTCCTCTGTATGAACGCGTCTGCATCTTCGTTGTCCCTGAGCAGGGTATTTGCATGCTTTGAATAGGCTGCCATCCCCTTAAGCCCGTATGTTATCAGCTCCCTAAGAGAGCGTATATCTTCGTTTTCCGTCGACATCACGCCCACACGGCGCGCCTTTTCTTCAAACCCGTTTTCATCATCGCTCCAGAAAGCGGCCTGCGGAAGTGTCGATATGTCATTCACCTTCGCCAGCATCATCTCTTTTACCTTCAGCGTATCCTTTATGTCCTCGACGATGGCATCTCTGTCAAAGTTCGCATTGGTGATGGTCACGAACATATTGTATGTCACCATGTGGTTCACCTCTGCCGGCACTTCCTTTTTCTCGCCGCGCAGCTGTGTCGTCACAGCCGACAGACCCTTCGTCACATAGACCAGCAGATCCTGCATCGCCGCAACTTCGGGCTTTTTTCCGCAGACGCCCACCTGCGTACATCCTCTGCATCCTGCCGTCTCCTGACACTGATAGCAAAACATCCTGTTTTCCATTTTCTTTCCTCCCGGTATCATCCGTGCCGCGTCAGGATATGACATACCCCGGCGGCGTTATCTTCATATTTGCTTATGTACCGAGTATACGCGCCGGCAAACGGAAAGTATGTTGTAATTGCAACGGGAACAAAAATTAAGATG
>CASEFF010000133.1 GCA_949287115.1 uncultured Bacillota bacterium
CCGATGATAAGGTACAGGACGAGAGACCTGTGCTACCTGATGAGGGAAAAGTGCGGATGCGGCAGGACAAACGTAAGGATGAGCAAGATCCTCGGCAGGACGGACGACATGCTCATCATCAGAGGAGTCAACGTATTCCCTTCGCAGATAGAGGAAGTCATCTCCAAGTTCGAGGAGCTGACCATAAACTACATGATCTACGTCGGAAGGGAAAACAACAAGGATACATTCGATCTGGACGTGGAGCTGGCACCGGGGCTTGCCATAGACGACATAAAGTTCATAGAAGAGCTGAGGGGCAGACTGAACCACGCTCTGAGAGATATGCTGGGCATAGGCTGCAAGGTAAGATTCCTCAACGAGGGAACGCTGCCTAGGAGCGAAGGAAAAGCAGTGAGAGTTAAAGATTCGAGGAACCTTTAGGATAAGCACAAGGAGGAAAGTGAAATGTTGATCAAGCAGATGTCGGTGTTTGTGGAAAACACCACCGGAAGACTGGCCGAGCTGACGAGGATACTGGCTGAGCACGGTATCGATATAAAGGCCAGCACCATAGCCGATACGGTGGATTTCGGCATCCTCAGGTGTATCGTGCCGAATCCGGAAGAGGCCACAAGGATACTTACGGAAGCCGGATTCACGGCCAGCATCACGGAAGTGATAGCGGTGTCCATCGAAGATAAGCCGGGCGGATTCCATAAGGTGCTGCAGATACTTGCCGATAACGATATCGCCGTGGACTATATCTATTCGGCCATACAGGCAAAAGACGACAAGGCCATCATCATGATAAGGGTAGAGGAGCAGGAAAAGGCCATCAGGGTATTGACATCCAACGGCATAAAGCTCTTCAGCATGAGCGAGCTGGGCGCATAGGAACTGCTGGCAGAGAAAGGCAAAGATGTGAGAAGAGGAACGGGAAAAAGCAGAGGAAAAGCGAAAATGGGTCTGGGACGAAAGATAATCCTGGTGATATGCCTGATAGTTTTTCTGGGCTCTGCGGGCGTGCTGCTGGATTACTTCATAAACGGAGCACGGGAGCAGGGCGCTCTTGAGAACCTTAAGGGGCTGCAGACGGAAAGAGAGGATCTTGTCACGGACAAGGGCACTGTCATAGGCAAGTACGCAGACCTGTACCTTGCCAACGATGACATCATAGGCTGGGTAACGATAGAGGATACAAATATCGATTATCCGGTGATGCAGACGCAGGATGATCCGGAATTTTACCTGCACCGCGGCTTCGATAAGGAGTACGCGGCATCGGGCGTGCCGTTCATGGATGCGGTCAGCGATATCTTCGTGCCCACGTCGAACTTCCTCATATACGGTCACAACATGAAGAACGGCACCATGTTCCACGACCTTCTGGAATACGAGGACAAGGCGTTTTACGAGCAGCACCCGACCTTTAAGTTCGACACCATATACAAGGGCGGACAGGGAACGTATCAGGTGATCGCTGCGGGATATACGCAGATATATCCTCAGGATTCAAAGAAGTTCAAGTATTACCAGTACGCGGGGATGACGACGGAGACGGAATTTTACGAGTACCTGCGGGGCGTCAGGGAGATATCGTCCTATGACACCGGCGTCAGCGCCGAGTACGGGGATCAGCTCATAACCCTGTCCACGTGCGCATACCACGTGGAAGACGGGCGATTTATCGTCGTTGCCAAGAGGACAGACGCGAAGCAGCGCGTGCCGCAGTAAGATTTAATGTGCATGACGTAACGGCGCCGGTCGGAGAGAACTCCGGCCGGCGTTTTTTAGTTGGCTTGCGCGTTTGCATGGGGCTCCCTCGTGCGTTTGCAGTTGCCGGGCGGGATTTCGGAAAACAACTGCAAAACCCAATGGTTTTGTGTATATCGGACTATTTTTGTAAAGGGCTCGGAGCCGCTTTTTTGCGGCTTTAACGGGCACGTCGGAGAGAGACGGGCGGTAAACGTTGAAAATTTTACAGTCGGCGACCGGATCTGGCGGCAGCAACTGCAAAAGAGCGTAAAAAACACATCACGCGCCCGGCAGTTTCGCATGCCCGGCAGTCTCACGCATCCGGCGGACACGCATCCGGCAGCCCTTTGAACGGGATGAATGACATATCGATGAGTTCGGGCACCTGAAGTTCCGCGAAACGGAACAGGATAAAGTGCTCGAGCTCTTCTTTTTTCTCTTTCGGATTGTAATATCGGTTCTCTTCAGCCTGCGCCTGAAGCCGGCGCATCTCCTTCCTGTATCGGTGCGGCGTCGTGTTGGTCCAGCTCCTGAAGACGCGGTAATAGTAGTTTGGCGATGTGAAGCCGACTTTATAGGCTATGTCCGAAACATTGTCGTTGGTCTCCAGAAGCAGTATGGAAGACATATATGACCTGACATCCATAACGACACGGGGAAAACCCCTGTAGGAGGTGGTCATGAAGAACCTCGACAGGTATTTGTAGTTGAAGTGGAGCGTGTCGGACATCTTTCCGAGAGTTATTTTTTCCGCGTAGTTTTTCTGTATGTATATCAGGATGTTTTCGTAGAGGGTCTTTGCATCGGGGGAGTACTCCATATATCGGGCTATGAAGTCGAAGAAGTGAAAATGCTCCAGCATCATATCCACGATCTTTACGGCAAATCTCGTTGCCGTCGGGGCGTCGGGCAGCTTGGGGTGCGGGAAACAGTGAAAATACAGCATCGTCAGCAGCAGGCGTTTCAGTTCCTTCAGCTCTTCCTGCTTCGATTCCGGTATGGCGAGGGGCTCGCACATGAAGTACAGCATATCGAGGTCGTCCCTGCCGAATACGGGATCCGTAAGATCGAAGTAAAACGAAACGATCAGGTTTTCCGTGTCCGCCGACGTGTAGTGTATGTCGAAGGGGTCGAGGGATACCAGCTCCCCTTCGTGGAGGAGCACTTCCTGAGATCTGGTGGTGACGGTGACGGGCCCGTGCAGACAGTAGAGGATCTCCAGAAAGCCCGTATGGTGATGAGGTGCTTCCCGGGTCACCGAGTATATGGATATCCCTGCCGGTGTGTCCGGGATCGTATCGGGTTTGATGTTTCCTTTCATGATATTCTTCTCTTCTGCTCCGATGCGTTTTCAAAAACTATACTTTTTTCTACCTAATTATACAAAACAAGGGCGAAAAAGTACATATAATTATCTGAAAAATGAGAATAAAATAAACGCGACGGAATAAAAAGGGAGGTCATAAAAATGGTATTTGCGGATATGGCGCTGATAAACGGGAAGGTGTTTTCCCCTGACGGAGAGGGGAATGTGATAAGAGGAGATACGGTGCTGGTAAAGGACGGGAAGATCATGGCCGTCGGCAGCTATGACGGCGCAGAGAACGCGATCGGTTCGGATACCCGGATCATAGACTGCGGCGGAAATACGATCCTGCCGGGGCTTGCCGACGCTCACTGTCACCCTTCCATATCGGCGAGCGCCAGAACGGGATGCGACCTGTTCGGCATATACATACAGGAAGGGGAGGCCGAAGAGGACATCATAGAGAAGTACCTCGCCAGGCTGAAGACATATATTGAAAAACATCCCGAAGAGGAGCTCATAAGGGGCGCCGGCTGGGTGGAAAGCAATTTTCAGGGCGACAGGAGACCGACGAGGCATGATCTGGACAGGGTGTGCAATGACAGGCCGGTGATACTGGAGGCCTTTTCGCAGCACAATCTGTGGGTCAACACGAAGGCGATCGAGATAGCGGGAGTGGATGAGAATACGCCGGACGTTTACGTAGGGAAGATATACCGCGAGGAGAGCGGCTACCCGGAAGGCATGTTCAACGACCCCGAGGCCATGGATATGATAAAGACGGGCGTGCCGGGATATGACCCGTCGGTGGAAAAGTACAGGGAGGAGATCCTGTATTATCAGGAAAACGAAGCCAACAGATATGGCGTGACGCTGGTGCAGGACTGCATGCACAGCGACAATGCCAGGGAGGCGTACAGGCAGCTGGCGGAAGAGGGGAAGCTGACGCTCCGCGTGCGCGGAGTATACCTGCTGGAGCCGGGAAAGGGACAGGAGCAGCTGGAAGAAGCCATAGCCCGCAAAGGCAGAGACGATGTGGGCGATGACTTCCGCATAGATACGGTGAAGATGTTCGCCGAGGGAGCCTTTTCGCTGATAGAGCCGTACGACAGGGCATTCACGGAGGAAAACGGCCTGCCGGCGGACTACAACGAAGCGCTGTACTGGGACGACGGCGAGTTCGTTTCCGTAGCGGGAAAGGCAATGGAGGCGGGGTTCGACGTTCACGTCCATGCCATGGGAGACAATTCCGTAAGGCAGAGCGTCGACTGTCTCGTAAAGGCGGCAGGCAGCGCCGATATCAAAGACAGACCGCCGAGGAACGTCATAGCTCATCTGATGCTCGTAAGAGACGAGGACATGGATCTGATGGCTGAAAACGATATCATGGGGAACTGCCAGCCCAGGTGGATGGTCTACGATTCGGATATCGAGGGAATGACTCCGCTGATGGGAGAGAAAAGAGCCGGCGCTGCATACCCCCTGAGGGGCTTTCTGGACCGGGGCGTCAGGATAGCTTTCGGCACCGACTTTCCGGTGACGCCGCCGCCCGACACCATGCATGAGATACAGTGCGCCATGACGAGAGCGGTGTTTCCCGAGGCTCCGGACTATGAGAAGTTCAAAGGAAAGACCCTTGGAAGCGAAAGGCCTGCCGACCTTGAGGAAGCGGTGAGGTCCCTTTCCATAAACGGCGCATACCAGATACGCGCCGAGGAGATAACGGGCTCCATTGAGGAGGGAAAGTCTGCCGATCTGGTCATACTCGACAGCGATATAGAGGAGACCGACGTCGATGACATCTACGCCATAAAGGTCGAAAAGACCATATTCAAGGGCGAGATCGTCTATGAACGATAGAGCGTTGGCCCGGCGCCCGTAAAAAGTCAAAAACATTCCGGAAATGTTTAAGAAATAATATCATTTATCATTCATTCGAAGATTCAGGAGGTTTGTTATGGATGCGATGAACAATGGAACTCCGTCTGAAAGAACGGAACTGAAGAGAGTCCTGAAGCTGCCTACGCTGGTATGCCAGGGGCTCGCCTACCTGTGTCCGGCGTGCGTACTGATGTACTACGGCATCATAAACGTGCTGACCAACGGACACTTCCCGCAGACGCTCCTCGTCGCGGGCTTTGCGATGACGCTGACGGCTCTCAGCTACGCCAAAATGTGCAGGAAATACCCTGTGGCGGGCTCCGTTTACAGCTACGTCAGCAAATCCATAGGGCCGAAGCTGGGCTTCATAGCCGGCTGGGGCCTGATGCTTGACTATTTCCTGCTGCCGATGACGTGCTATCTGGGGTGCGGACTGTACCTCAACATCATGTTCCCGGCCATCCCCGTATGGGCGTGGGTCATCATCGCCGTGGCGTTCGTGGCGGTGTGCAACTGCATAGGCATAGGCGTGGCGTCTATAGTCAACAACATCAACGTTATAGCGCCGATACTGGCTCTGGTGGTAACGATAATCTTCATCATCAAGTTCGTCATGGGCGGCGGCGGCGCCGGAACGCTGATATATCCCGAGGCGCTCTACGATGCCGACATGTTCAACTTCGCTTCCATCATGACGGGAGCCGGCATAATGGCAATAGTGTTCGTCGGATTCGACTCGGTAACGACATATTCCGAGGAAACGATAAATCCGGAGAAGAACATGCCGAGAGCCGTCATCCTCATATGCGTGGGAGCTGCCATAGAGTTTTTCATCGTGGC
>CASEFF010000134.1 GCA_949287115.1 uncultured Bacillota bacterium
ACGCCCTGATATGCGCATCCGCCGCACAGTCCGCTGTCCCTGCAGATCTCCTTACAGTTTTCCATATCGTTAAAACCTTCCGTAGTTTTCATAAAACTCTTTTTTATATTCGGTGAACCTGTCCTCTTCTATGGCCTTCCTCATATTCTTCATCGTATTTATGAGGAAATGCAGGTTGTGGTTTGTCATCAGCATGGAAGACAGTATCTCGTCGGACTTGAAAAGATGCCTGAGATATGCCTTCGAATAATTCCTGCACGTGTAGCAGTCGCACGCAGGATCGAGAGGTGTGAAATCCTTCTCGTATTTCGCGTTCTTGATGTTTACCCTGCCCTGCGACGTCATGGCCATGCCGTGTCTTGCTATCCTAGTCGGCAGCACGCAGTCGAACATATCTATGCCTCTTTCGACGCCTTCAAACAGGCAGTCGGGACTCCCGACGCCCATCAGATACCGCGGCCTGTCGTCAGGCAGAAGATCCACACAGTCGTCCATTATATCGTACATGATCTCCTTAGGCTCTCCTACGCTGAGACCTCCTATGGCGTATCCCGGCAGATCCAGATCGACGATCTGCTCCGCGCTCTCCCTTCTCAGATCCTTATACATACCGCCCTGCATTATGCCGAACAGCGACTGCCGCTCCGTATCCCTGTGATATTCCCTGCACCGTTTGAGCCATCTGGTCGTACGCTCGAGAGAATCCCTGACGTAGGACCTGTCGGCCGGATACGGGATACATTCATCGAATGCCATGATGATGTCGGATCCAAGAGCGTTCTGTATCTCCATGGATTTTTCCGGCGACAGCATGTGCTTCGAACCGTCTATGTGGGATCTGAATTCCACGCCTTCTTCGCTTATCTTTCTCATTGCACCCAGGCTGAACACCTGAAAGCCGCCGCTGTCTGTCAGTATCGGCCTTTCCCAGTTCATAAAACTGTGCAGTCCGCCTGCGGCCTTCACCACTTCATGCCCCGGTCTGAGGTAGAGATGGTACGTATTTGCCAGTATTATCTCCGCTCCCATGTCGCGCACCTCTTCCGGGCGCATGGCCTTTACCGTTGCCGCAGTTCCCACCGGCATGAATACCGGAGTCTCTATAACGCCGTGGGGCGTGGTGATCCTTCCCCTTCTGGCTTTCGTCCTGCTGTCTTTCTTTATCAGTTCGTATTTAACAGCCGTCATGATCTCTCCTTTGTCGTTTCCGTAAATATCATATACGTCCTATCAGTCAAACCATATTATGATACCACAGCGATCAGAGGTACTTCAATATCTTTCCGTATTCTTTCACTAGCCTATCCGTGGAAAAGGCGCAGTTGGCCGGACTCGTTGACGGAAGCGACATGGCGGGGACACCGCACACCGGCAGACACAGCTTTTCATACAGCTTCGCCGCCTTACCTCCCGTAGTGAACACCGCCGCTATATCCGCCGCATCAAGAATGAGTCTCATATCGTTTGGCTGCGGGTCTCTGATGCTGCTGTCTTCCGCTCCTCTTATCTCGCAGCTGTCCAGCACATCCCATAGCGCTATCCTGTGACGCGTCAGAAAAGCCTTCCTGTCTTCCACCGTTTCCGGCGTTTCCTCGCAAAAAAGAGCGGCCAGCACGGACCAGAACCTGTTTCTGGGGTGACCGTAATAAAAACCCTGCTCCCTCGACTTCGGAGACGGTATGCTTCCCAGTATCAAAACCTTTGAATCGCTGTCATAAAACGGTCCGAACTCGTGGACCACCCTTTCGCTTCCCTTCACGATAACTCCTTCTGTCATTCAATGAACATCGCATCGCCGTAACTGAAAAACCTGTACTTTTCCCGTACGGCCTCGTCATATATCTTAAGTATCTTCTCCCTGTCGTAAAGGGCGGATATCAGCATCAGCAGCGTCGACTTCGGCAGATGAAAATTCGTTATGAGGCTGTCTATGATCCTGAACTCATAGCCCGGGTATATAAAGATACCGGTGCTGCCCTCGCCGCTCCTGACCTGCCAGCAGCCTGACTTGCCGTCCGCGGTCCGTGCGCTTTCATCGAAAAACGCCGCGCTTTCCAGCGTCCTCGTGGATGTGGTTCCCACCGATATGATCCTGCGGCCTTCACGTTTCGCTCTGTTTATCTTCTCCGCACTCTCTTCGCTTATGAAGTACTCCTCGAAATGCATCGAATGTTCCTCGACGTTTTCGCACTTTACGGGTCTGAATGTCCCTATGCCCACGTGAAGCGTGACGTATACCAGCTCCACGCCCTTTTCCTCAGCCTTTTTCAGCAGTTCCTCCGTAAAGTGCAGGCCTGCCGTCGGAGCGGCCACAGAGCCCTCTTCACGGCAGTAGACCGTCTGATAACGCTCCTTATCCTCTTCACTGTCTTCCCGCTCTATGTACGGAGGCAGCGGCATGCTGCCCAGCTCTTCCAGCCTTTCCATGAATATGCCGTCGTACTCGAACTCAACGATCCTTGTGCCGTCCGCGCCGAACTCCCTCACCTTTGCCCTGAGCAGCGGCGACTCGCTGAACATCACGCTGTCTCCCGGTTTGAGTCTCTTTGCCGGTTTTGCCATGGTTTCCCATACATCGCCTTCCATACGCTTTGTCAGCAGAAATTCTATCTTCGCTCCGGTGCCTTCCTTCACGCCGTACAGCCTTGCCGGCAGGACTTTGGAGTTGTTCATGACGAGACAGTCACCCGCCTTCATGTACTCCGGTATGTCAAAAAAATGTCTGTGCTCCAGCTCTCCCGTGTCCCTGTGGACCACGAGAAGTCTGGAGCAGTCTCTCTTATCCGCCGGTTTCTGAGCGATCAGCTCCTTCGGCAGATGGTAATCGAAATCGCTTATCTTCATGAGTCTATCCTCTTCATGTTCTCTATATCTCCATATCGCTATCCGCTTATCGTAACGGTAAGCTGCTCTCCGTCTTCCGTCGCGTCATCATCCTCATCGGTTTCATGCGGTATGCCCAGATGCCTGTAGGCATCCTCGGACACGACCCTTCCCTTCTGCGTCCTGTAGAGGAACCCGGTCTGTATGAGATACGGCTCATACACGTCTTCTATGGTCACCCTCTCTTCGCCTATAGATGCGGCTATGGTATCTATGCCTACAGGACCTCCGTTGAACCTCTCTATGATGGTCCTCAGTATCTCCCTGTCGAGACCCTCAAGACCCATATCGTCGACACCGAGCGCTTTCAGGGCTTTACGTGTTATATCCATGTCTATCGTGCCGTTTCCCTTTACCTGAGAAAAGTCGCGGACGCGCTTGAGCATCCTGTTGGCCACACGTGGCGTGCCTCTTGAACGCTTCGCCATCTCATTCATCGACTCTTCATCTGCGGCGACGCCCAATATGTCAGCGGATCTCTTTATGATCTTTTTCAGCTCTTCCGGCTCGTAGACCTCGAACTTACAGCTGACCCCGAATCTGTCCCTGAGCGGCGCCGACAGGCTTCCTGCTCTCGTCGTCGCTCCTATGAGGGTGAATTTCGCTATATCCAGCCTTATGGATCTCGCCGAAGGGCCCTTTCCGATTATTATATCCAGTGCAAAATCCTCCATCGCCGAATACAGCACCTCTTCAACGGACCTGTTGAGCCTGTGTATCTCGTCGATGAAAAGCACATCGTTCTCGTTGAGATTGGTCAGTATGGCCGCCAGATCGCCTGCGCGCTCTATGGCAGGACCTGACGTTATCCTTATGTCGACGCCCATCTCATTGGCTATTATACCCGCCAGCGTCGTCTTTCCCAGACCCGGAGGTCCGTAAAAAAGCACGTGATCAAGCGGTTCATTCCTCAGCTTCGCAGCTTCTATGAATATCTTGAGGTTGTCGGTGACCTTCTTCTGTCCTATATAATCATCGAGCGTCTGCGGCCTCAATGTCAGCTCGCTCATTCCCTCGCCTTCTCCCAGCTCCGCTGCTGTTATCCTCTCTTCGTAGTCCATTTCACGTTTCTCCTAAAACCCGTTTATCCTAAAACAAATTCCTGAGGGCCAGCTTTATGTATTCCTCAGCCGTAAGGTCGGCGTCCTCAACTGATGCCAGCGCGGACATCGCTTCTCCCCTCGTATATCCCAGAGCGATCAGGGCGCTCACCGCTTCGCTCCTGCCGTCCGAAGGTATCGCGACAGATCCGGCATCGCCCTCGGGGAGCGTTTCGGCGCCGACTGACGCTCCGAACTTGTCCTTGAGTTCCAGCACTATCCTTTCCGCCGTCTTTTTCCCTATGCCGTTTGCCTTCGTTATGGTCTTCACGTCCTCGAAAGCTATGGCCTGCTGTATCTGCTCCAGAGAAAAAGACGACAATATGGACATCGCCGCCTTTGCTCCGACACCGTTTACCGTTATCAGCTTCCTGAAAGCGTCCAGCTCTCCCTTTCGCATGAATCCGTAAAGGCTCACATCGTCTTCCTTTACGATCATCGCCGTATATACCATGACTTCGCGGCCTTCCTCGCTCAGATATACCCGTGAATTGGCCGGTACATATATCTGATATCCAACGCCCCCTACGTCAACTATAACGTATCCATTGCCCTTTTCTGCAAGTTCACCGCGTATGAATCCTATCATCTCAAACCAAGCTCCTTCAGTTTTTTCCTCGTATCGGCGGAATGTCCGTGACATATGGCGGCCGCCAGCGCATCTGCCGTATCATCCGGCTTCGGCGTCTCCCTCAGGTTGAGTATGGTCCTGACCATCATCTGGACCTGTTTTTTGTCCGCCCTGCCATAGCCCACCAGCGCCTGCTTTATCTGCAGCGGTGTATATTCCTCGACCTCTATCCCGCCTTTGACGCACGCCAGTATGGCCACGCCTCTTGCCTGTCCCACCATTATGGCTGTCTTTGCATTCGTATTGAAAAAAAGCTGCTCGATAGACGCCACATCCGGGCGCTCCTCATCTATGATCTCCCTGAGGGAATCGTAGAGATGCACCAGCCTGTCCGTCATCTCCATGGATGCATCGGTTGTGATGGCTCCGTATCGGCATGGCCTGAACCTGTTGCCCGTTTTTTCGATGACGCCGTATCCCAGGATTGCATATCCCGGATCTATACCTAATATCTTCATATCTGCCGCTTTTCGCCTTTTCCGTCCGTTTCAGTGTTTTATAAAGTATATCACACAAACGTATGTTTGTCTATTGAAAAACTTTTTCACTCTATGGTATAATTATAAACAATATAAGTTGTATTTACCCGTCCGTACCGGACGCCCCATACAGGTGTCAACGGCGGCGGACTGATTTTTCGAGAGGGGCGGACATGCGCATTTCAAGACAGAACAAAATACTCGAACTCATTGAAAAATACGAGATCGAGACGCAGGACAAACTCGTTTCCATGCTGAGGGATTTCGGCTATGACGTTACTCAGGCCACCATATCCAGAGACATAAAGGAGCTGCAGCTTGTAAAGACGTTATCGTCCACCGGAAAGTATAAATATGCACAGTCCTCCCACGCCGAGGGGCTGATGTCAGACAGGTTTTCCAACATTTTCAAGGAGACCGTCAAATCCACCGCCCACTCGGGCAATATCGTTCTCCTGAAGACTCTGTCCGGCTGTGCCAGCGCCGCTGCCGAGGCTCTCGATTCGATAGGACTGCCTCACGTGATAGGCTCGGTGGCCGGTGACAACACCATAATGTTCGTCGTCGACGATCCCGCCAATTCTCCCGCCGTCGTGGAGATACTGGAAAACATGCTGAAAAAATAGCAGCCATGCCGTCGTCCGCGGCACACCACCGGAGGTACGCGATACATGATCAGACATATCAGTATAAAGGATTTCGCCATCATCGAAAATGTGGAGATCGATTTTCACGATGGTCTGAATATAATAACCGGCGAGACAGGCGCCGGAAAATCCATAGTCATAGAAGCGGTTAGTCTGGCTCTCGGGAGCAGGGCGGACACCGCTTTTATCCGTTCAGGGAAGGAAAAGGCCGTGATACAGATGATAGCCGACCTCAACGGAACGGAATACATCATATCGAGGGAGATCTCCTCTTCCGGCAGGAACATATGCCGCATAAACGACGAGATCGTTACCCTGACACGGCTCGGCGACCTTTGCCGCAAACTGGCCGATATACACGGCCAGTACGATCATCAGTCCCTGCTGGATCCCGAAAACCACATAAAGCTGGTCGATCTCTACCACAAAGAAACCATATCACCTCTCAGAAAAGACGTCTCGGAGGCATATGAGGATTACTCCGCGCTGCGGGCGCGTCTAAAAGCCCTTCTTACCGAGGCGGCAAAGGACAGACGTCAGCGCGATTTCATGCAGTTCGAATTTGACGAGCTGACGGCTGCAGGTCTCATGAGCGGTGAGGATACGGAACTTGAGGAAAGGGTTAAGCTCCTTCAGAACAGCGAAAAGATATACGAGAACCTTTCCGGAGCATATTATGTCGCTTCCGGCGATGACCGCTCCGTCCTTTCATCGCTGAAACAGATATCCGATATGATATCCGGCATCTCTTCCTATTCGGGAGACCTCGGAACCATAGACAGCCGTCTCAATGAGCTGTACTTCGAATTCGAGGACATCGCCTCTTCCATAAGGGACTGCCGCGACAATGCCGTATTTTCTCCCGAAGAACTCGATGCGGCCATAAACAGGCTCGAGACTGTAAACAAGCTGAAAGCAAAGCACGGTAAAACGCTGGATGAGCTGATAGCATACAGGGACGAGCTGGATGAAAAGCTCGCCGCCATGGATGATATGGACAGCACGAAGAGCGATATGGAAAGGGAACTGTCAGCGCGCCGTCATCGGCTGCTTGCCGCATGCGGGGCTCTTTCGGAAGCCAGAAAAGCATCCGCCGCCGAACTTGAAGAAAAGATATCCGCAGAGCTTGAAGAGCTGAATTTCAACGATGCGGGATTTTCCATAGAATTCAGGGATGCCGACGTCCTGACATCAGGCGGCGCCGACACCGTCGAATTTCTCATAGCCACGAATAGAGGCGAACCCCTCAAGCCTCTCAGCAGGATCGCTTCCGGCGGAGAAATGTCCAGGATAATGCTGGCCTTCAAGAAGATCATCGGCGATTACGACGACATACCTACCATGATATTCGACGAGATAGACAGCGGCATCAGCGGCATCACCGCCAGCATCGTAGGCCGCAAGCTCAAAGACATATCCCGCACGCATCAGATAATCTGCATCACGCACCTGCCGCAGATCGCAGCCTGCGGAGATCACAACTACAGGATATCCAAGGAATCCGACGATGCCATGACCTACACCACCGTACTGCCTCTCTCCCACGACGAAAAGGTCGCCGAAATAGCACGGCTGCTGGGAGGATCCAACATAACTGAAACGACGCTGAAATCGGCGGAGGAGCTCATCGCCGCATCGAAATGATAAAGCATGCTCCGTCGGCCACACATATAGTTCATTAAAAAAGCAGGCATCATTCCGCCTGCTTTTTTAATGAACCGATTATATCCTCAACGGTATTTTCCGCCCTGTATCTATGGGATCTTACAGTGATATCCGCATACTTCTCGTAGAGCGGCACCCGCTTATCGTAAAGGCTGTCTATCGTCTCTCCTTTTTCCATTGCCACCCCGCGGGTCTTTATGTTTCTCAGACGCTTTCTGATGGTGCTCAGCGACGCCTCTATGTAAATGATTATGCCGTTTTCCTTGAGGTGCTCCATCGCGGCCTCATAGTATACCGCGCTGCCGCCGGTGGCGATAACGGTATTTTCCACATTCACTCCGCACAGGACCTGCTCCTCCAGCGTCTTGAAGGCATCTATCCCGTCTTCGTTTATTATCTCCTGCAGGCTCTTTCCTGCTTCCTCCTGTATCAGCAGGTCCGTATCCAGAAAATTCATCTTCAGCGACTTTGCCAGTATCACGCCTGTGACGCTCTTGCCGCAGGCAGGCATTCCTGTCAATACTATATTTTTCTTCATCTGTTGTTCTCCAGTCTTTTCGCTTTTGCCGGCGTCATTGGTCGCAATCCTTCAGCAGCGCCTCGACCTCATCAAGCTGAAGCTCCGAATACACAGCGACTCCTGCCTTTACGAGAAGTTCCGTCGCCGTTCCCTGTCCCTTTACGAGATTACCCGAAAACGTCCCGTCATATATCATGCTGCTGCCGCAGGACGGGCTCTTCTCCTTGAGCAGGGCGCAGACCACATCGTTTTCGCGGGCAAGTCTCGCTGCTTCCTCAGCACCCTTCAGATATTCCGCGGTCACATCACGGCCGTCCCGCGTCACGACTTTATCGCCTTTCCTCTGTGCATCGGCCCTCGGAACCGGCAGGCCGCCGAAGACCTCGGGACATACCGGTATCAGCCTGCCTTCTTCCTTCCATTTTAAAAATCTGGGATCCGTCTCTTCCTTTGATCTGCCGTCATACCGTACGGGGTCGCCTCCGTACAGGCACTGACTCACGAGTATCTTTTTCATAATATGCTCTCCCGCAAAAAAGAGATGGCGAACCATCTCTTTTGAATGCATACGTATTGACAGATATGCCTTAAGCCTCGGTCTTTTCGCCTTCCGCTTCATCAGCAGCACTGTCCGTGACTTCTGCCGTCTCTGCCGGAGCAGCTTCCGCAGCATCGGCCACATCATCGGCAGGAGCGGCTTCCTCCGTCTCAGGAGCAGCTTCTTCACCTGCCACAGGCGGATCTATAGTCTCTCTTATGCTGAGGCTTATTCTCTTCCTGTCCTTATCTATCTCGAGTATCTTGGCCTTTACGATCTGTCCGACTTCAAGCTCGTCGTTGATGTTTCCGACTCTCTTGTGAGCAACTTCGGAAATGTGTACGAGTCCGTCAAGACCCGGCTCCAGCTCAACGAAAGCACCGTATTCCTTGATCTGTACGACCTTACCCTCGATGACCTGACCTACCTGATAGTTCTCGTCGATAACGCTCCAAGGCTCAGGCGTATTCTGCTTGAGTCCCAGCGAGATCTTGCCCTTTTCCTGATTCATGGAAAGGACTTTCACGTTTATCTTCTGGCCTATGCTGAGCACTTCCTGAGGGTGCTTGAGTCTTCCCCACGAAATCTCCGAAATATGGAGCAGACCGTCGATACCGCCGATATCAACAAATGCGCCGTAATCGGTGAATCTCATAACGGTTCCCTCGACAACATCGCCGACGTTGAGATTCTCCCAGATCTCCGCAACCAGCTTTTCCTTTTCCTCGTTGAGGAAGAGCTTGTGCGAGAATACGGCTCTGTTCCTTCTCTGATCGACTCTGGAAACCCTTACTTCCATAGTCTGGCCTACGAACTCATCTGCGTTTTCAACGTAGTGATCCGAAAGCTGTGAAAGAGGAATGAATCCCGATACTTCCTTGTATTCGGCGATAACTCCTCCGTTTACCGTTCTGGTTACCTTAACTTCGAGTACTGTTTTATCTTCAAGCGCCTTTACGATCTCATCCCAGTTGGCGCTGATTTCCAATTTCTTCTTAGAAAGTAAGATGCCGCCATCACCGTCGTCGGTCTTTATTACCTTCGCCTGTATCTCGTCGTCTACTTTAAAAACGTCGGACAATGTCTGACCTTCTTCAAGGCTCACTTCCGAAGCAGGAAGGATACCGTCTTTTTTGCATCCCAGATTTACAATAACTTCTTTGTCAGTAACTTGGTGAACTTTTCCCGTAACGATCTCTCCGCCTCTAGGTAATCTGAGGGATTTCTCGATCTCGTCCATCAGGTCGTTCATGTTCAATTCGTTGTTTTCAAGTGTAACATCACTCATTCTGGCAATAACCTCCTTAATAGTGCATTCGGGCGTCGAAGCACCCGCCGCTATTCCTATTCTATTACATTTTTGAAGTTGTTTCAACGGTAAATCTTCAATATTTTCAACAAAATAGGTGTTATTGCAGAATTTTTTGGAAATTTCGCACAACTTCTTCGTGTTGGAGCTTTTTCTACCCCCTATCACGACCATCATATCGCACTCTTTGGCCAGCTGCGCACATGAATCCTGCCTTTTAGTCGTTGCGCTGCATATCGTATTGTTTACATAAAAACGCTTCCCCTTATCGGAAAACGCCCTCTCCACATCGCGCAGCACATCCTCCCTTATGGTCGTCTGCGTGACTATGAACAGATCATCTTCTTCCACATCCGCAGCCTCATCGTATGAATTCACAACTATAGCGGGCTTCCTGCACCACCCGAATATCCCGGTGACTTCGGGATGATCCTTATCGCCTACTATCACGACCTGCCGGTCGGTATCGTGGACGAGTTTATGGATCTTCGCCACGACCGGACATGTGGCATCTATGAGTCTTATGCCCTTCCTCTCCGCTTCATCGTAAAACGCCTTGCCTTCGCCGTGGGATCTTATTATCACAGTTTTGCCCGGATCGACTTCATCAAGGGAGTTTATGATCTTTACACCCTTTTCTTCAAGATCCCGTGTCACCCGCTCGTTATGTATGAGAGGCCCCATGGAAAAAATATTTTCACTGCTGTTTTCCGCGGCTTCCTCCGCCTTTTCTATCGCCTGTCTGACGCCGAAACAGAATCCGGCGTTCTCAGCCCTTATTATTTTCTTCATCTATGCGCTCCAATGCTTCAAGATACTTTTTGAACGATCCTTCACTGCCGTTTTCCGTAGGCTCGTAATATTTCTTTCCCTCCCTGTAAAGATCATCGGGAAGATACTGCTGTGTAACGTAGCCGCCGTAGTCGTGAGGATATTTATATCCCGTGCCCCTCCCCAGCTTCTCCGCACCTTCGTAATGCGCATCCTTCAGATGATCGGGCACATCGTCTATCTTTCTGTTCCTCACATCGTCTATCGCCCTGTTGAGCGCCTCGTTGGCCGCGTTGGACTTCGGGCACGACGCCATAAGCACGACCGCCTGAGCCAGATTTATCCTCGCCTCCGGCATACCCACCATCTGGGCCGCCCTGACGCAGGATGTCACTATGGATATGGCGCTGGGATAAGCCATCCCTATGTCTTCGCTGGCCATAACCAGCAGTCGTCTTCCTATCATCACTATATCCGCTCCGCCTTCCAGAAGTCTGGCCAGATAGTGGACCGCTGCGTGAGGATCGCTGCCCCTGACCGATTTCTGCAGAGCCGACAGGAGATCGTAACGATCTTCCTCCCTGTCATAGAAAGTCGTCTGCCGCTGCATGGCTTCACCGACTATGCTTTTGTCTATGGTCTTTTCCTCGCTGATGTTGTCGACGATGAATCCCAGCGTATCCAGCGCTACCCGGCAGTCGCCGCCGCTCATTTCCGCCAGCATCCCGAGAGCATTTTCGTCGTATCCGATGTCAAGTCCGCCAAATCCCTTTTCATCATCGGTCAGTGTACGCTTCAATATGGTGAGTATCTCCCCGGATGACAGTCTTTTGAACTCATATATGTTCCTTACCCTGCTGAGTATAGCGTTATTCACGGAAAAATACGGGTTTTCGGTTGTGCTGCCGATGAAGACTATCACGCCTTCTTCGAGCGCTTTCAACAGCGAATCCTGCTGCAGCTTGTTCCACCTGTGCACCTCATCCACATAAAGACACGTCGATTCCCTCTGCAGCCCGTAAAATCTCGTGGCCGCATTTTCCAATATCGTCTTCAACTCCTTCGTGCCTGTTGTCGATGCATTTATCTCGACAAAACTGCTGTCCAGTTCTCCCGCTATTATCCTCGCCAGCGTCGTCTTGCCTGTCCCCGGCGGTCCGAAAAATATGGCCGAGTCAAACGTCCCGTTCTTTATTGAATTATAGAACAGAGAACCTTCGTACATGAAGTGGGTCTGCCCGACAAAATCCTGTATACGTGAAGGTCTCATCTTCGTAGAAAGAGGTATCATCGCTTTTCATCTCTCCGTAGTCGTAATGTCGTGATATACGTGCACGTCACGCGATAAAGCCGCATGGTAAAGTCACGCGATAAAGCCGCGCGACGGGTGAGTCGACGTGTCCCGCAAAACGCTGCACGTTCACATCAGTTATTATACTACAGCTCATGACAAAAGTCTCCACGTAATACGCCTGTGCGGATGCGCCCCTCATCATGATGCCCTCTACCTCAGGACGCCCTCTTTCTCTTTTCCTCCTCGATCTGCCGCTTCAAAACTCCCACCTTATCCGTCATCTCTCTCAGCCTGTGGTCACGGTACATTATGTATTCCGCCGCCTGCGACAGATAACCGGCATATCCGTCCCGTATACCGCGTTTCAGCACATCTATGAACCTTACGAGATTTTTCTTCATGTCCGTTTCGTACTTTTCCAGCGGCACGTAGGCTATCTTTATCTGCCCCGTATCCTTGTTGTAAAACACCGTGTCCTCCGTGATCCTGACTCTCGTCGGATCTATCAGGTATTCGACGGATCTGTTCAGTATTATCAGGACGTTCTCCAGTATATACATGGCATCTTCGGTCCTTTCGACCCTATACCCGCTGAGAGGAGCAAACCCGCTGCATTCGTACATGCCGTACTCCCTGCCGCCTTCGCTCATGAAACCCATCGACATGAATATGTCGCAGTCGCTTCCGCTGAGCATTATCTTCTCGAAATCCCTTATGGCTCCCTCCCGCAGTCTTATCCTGAAATCCCTGTCTTCCCACATTTCTTCCTCCCATTACGAACCTCCGCACTTGCTGCACGGAGCATATCCTCTCTCTACGGCTTCAGATCTGTCTATTGCAACGCTTTTCCTGTCTATCGTGCGGCATGTCCCCCTGTGATATGCCGTACCGTCGCTGCCAAAACAGAACACCAGGCTCCCCTCCGGAATATCGTCCGAAAGACACATACCGCACGGATCATAACGCCGTTTTACGCTTCCCGACAACAATACGGGATGCACCGTAGCTTTTACATACGTACAGCTTTCGCCGTGGTACTTTTCTCCCGACTGTGGGAATATCCACACGGTATGCCCCGTCTCGGCGCTTTCCAGACCGGATGCTCCCATCGGCGTTCCCTTTTCCTTCTTTCCGACAAACCCTCTGAATTTCACCGGAAATTCCAGCTCGAACTTCCTTTCCGAAAACAACGGAAGCTCCGGCTTTTCCGTCGCATCCAGCCTGTATGATATGAGATTGTCACCCGACATATCCGAATACATTACCCTCAATGCGCTGACGCTCACATCATCCAGATCCGGATTATCTTCCCTTACTCTTTCTTCGACCTTGAATGCTGTGGTCGCCGGCGCCACACCGTTCGACGCCTTTGCCGCTATCTGCGAACTCTCGTCCAATGCTCCGTGTATGCAGTTTTCCCACATGCCTTCTATACGCATGAAATATCCCAATGACAGCACCGCAAGTATGAAAAGCGGTACAAGTATCACAGCTTCAAGCGTATAGAATCCCCTAGTATCTCTTTTCATATCCATAGCTCACGCCGTTCACCCTGACGTCCACCCTTATCCCCGTCGCATACTCGTTCATGAGGAAATCTCCGTCGTGGGTCATCCTCATATTTATCTGTATCAGATCCATGATCCTGCTCACTTTTATATTGTCGTCCCTGAAAAACAGCAGTATCTGAAGATACTCACCGTAATCGTACCCTTTCGTGGTCTGCGGCACGACAGTACCGCCAAATATCCCTTCCACGGCGCTGTCCAGATCTATCGCCCACGAAGACGCATCTTTTTTCAGCGGGACTTCATATCCCTGCCACAGCAGTTCCACATCGTTGTCGGCCTCCGCATATGCCCACGTCGATGCCAGCGCCGCCTGTGTTGCCGGAGCAGCCGCCCCGGGAGTCATGAGCTCCGCCAGAGCCAGCGTCTGGGACCTCTTGACCGGATCCGCATATATATGCGCCAGATTCAGAGGGAACCTCATGGCTTTCAATGCCATTTCAACGCGTTTTTCGTTCTTCATGTCGGACATTTCTCCTCCCAGTATATATTCCACTTCGCTGCGAAAGAAATGCTCATCGTTGACCTGCATGCTCCTGCTGTTGAACATGCCGAGTATATATCTGTTCAGCATGTACTTCTCAGTCCCTTTTTCGAAAGCCCTGTCCGCCTCTGTCACGTTTTTCGCAATGGATTTTGCTATCGACGTAAGGCTCTTGTCCGGCACCGCCGAAGACGGCAGCGACGCGGCTGTGGGACCGTGCCGCAGCGTTCTTGCCTCCCTTTCGCTGCCGCCGGTCCCCTCTTCCGCATACCCGGTCAGTATTGCCAACCTGTCTTCAGCCTCAGCAAGTTTCATATATTCCATGATCTGCTCTTTTATCAGATCGATATCCGCCGTGGAAAACATGCTTCCCGAAACCTTTACGGACTCGACTTCCACGTCCTTCATACCTACAAGCGAATGTTCTATATATCCCGTCAGCTTCCTGCCGAGTTCCCTGTCGCTTCCGCGTATGATGAACAGCCCGTATTCTTCCTGCACCTGACTGTTGAACTCCGACAGGACAGAATCTCCCGCAAGGCTTACCACCCCGTCAACGCGGCTCTTTACACATTCAGCTCTTGCTCCGTATATAAGAGCCAGCACTATCGATATGACCGCAGCCATTATGACCATCAGAAATACCGCGCTGCTTCCTCTCCTACTTCTCATCTCCGGTCACCTTTATCACATTGCGATATCTTATGTACGCCGCTCCGTCCACCGCCACGCATTTTCCCTCTATGATGAACGGACTTCTTTTCTCCAGCAGTCCCCTGTTTTCGAGCATCAGATATCTCTTTCCGTACGCTTCACTTTCAACGATACCCCTGTCTACGTATACATCTGCATCGCTCTCATCACTTTTACCGCCGCCTCGGCCGCTGTCTGCTTCATCTCCCGTATACACGGTCTTTCCGGCCGCTTCTCCTGCTCCGTGCCGCAGCGCGATATGCATGGCGCTCCGCTCCGTCACCTGACTGTAGAAGAACATTATTATAAGCACGAGCGTTATCACCGCCAATATCACCATGGGCAGCACGATGGCCGCTTCAACGATATAGCTGCCCTTCCTGCTGTTTTTCATGCCGTGCCACCGTTTCTCTTCTCCGGCCATGTCCGTCAGTTGAACTCGCTCAGCCCGTCGAAGGTGTCGTTTACGAAGTCGGTTATCTCCGTCCTGAATATCAGCCCCAGAGCCACCGCTAAGGCCACCAGAATGGCGACCTGCACCAGTTCCATCCCTTTCCTGCTCTTTACATCGATCCTCTTCAACATAGCATTTCCTCCCTTCCCTTTGCGCCGTATCGTCACGGCCGCTCACAACTCAAAGCTCCAGCAGCGCCGGCGCCACGGTTATCACTATCAGCACCAGCAGAAATATCATGAGCGGCAGGGTCAGCTTCGTTTCAGCGAGCCTTCCCCGCTCCTCACAGCTCTTTTTTCTTTCCAGCCACAGCATCTCACTCTCCGACTGCAACTTACCTGTAAGCTCCGTCCCCTTCCTGACGTTGTCGGTGATTATATTGGACACTCTCATCAGCTCACGTATGCCGCTCTCCTTTGCCATTTTCCTGAATTCGACATGCATGGATCCGTTGGCCGTCCTGCACGAGATGTATATCTCCTTCAGCCTGCCGTAAAAATAATCGCCGTCATCACGGAATGAAAACGTCTCTTCCACGGTCTTCTCAAATGCATTCGTCAGCACCAGACCTGCATTCAGCAGCAGCACCAGTCTGTTGACGAATTCCGGCAGCTGTTTCATCACAGATGCCGCAGCCTCTTTTTTCTCCCTTTCAAACGCAGCAAACCTGTTCCTGTAGACCACGAATGCCACCAACCCGGTAAGCACCGCTATGACCGGCGCATTGGAGCCTGTACCGCTCTCCGCTTCCCATAATATTCGTTCTCCCGACTCGAGCCTGCCCGGCAGCTTCACCTGCACTTTCTCCGTATCACTGTTGAGATCGGACACTATGCCTCTCAATTCCCTTTCCACGCGCGCCTGCCGGGACATGGTCTTCTCATCGCCGTCCCCTCCATCTTCATCTTCGCCCGTCTCATTTCCGTAAGGTTCAAGGA
>CASEFF010000135.1 GCA_949287115.1 uncultured Bacillota bacterium
AATGCCACCGCAAATCCCGCATAGCATACGAAGAGCAGCGGCGAAAGTATTATAACGAGTATCTCGAAGTCCAGATTTACCAGTATCACGTTGAGTACCGCAAGTATAACGATCGGCCAGATAGGCACCTTGCGGTTCTTCGATACGGTTGAGAGGAACTTCGGGCACAGGTGGTCTTTTCCGAGGATCATGAACGATCTCGATGCCGTAGCCGTAGTGGCGTTAAGCAGTGCCAGCTGCGAGATCACCGCAGTGATCATGAATGCCACACCTGCCCACTTTCCTACGTATGTAAAGAGCACCGTCGAATAGTCTATCGTGGAGCCCCATTCCGTCCAAGGTCCCAGAGATACTATACCGCCCAGCGTAGGGAGTATATAGCTTACGACCATGAGAACGATACACCACTTCATACCTTTAGGTATTATCTGCGGATTCTCTATCTCGCCGCCCAGATTGGCTATGGCAGTATATCCGCAGAACATCCATACTCCGATGGCTATGCCGACACCGAGACTGGAAAGAGCACCCTGTTCAACGTTCATGAACGGGTCGAACGGATTGTTCTCCCAGTTGGCTATACCCACGATGGCAACTGCGAGGAATGCCGCAAGGATAATGAACGTGAATATGGTGTTCACCACGTTTACTTCCTGAAGTCCCAGAAGATTTACGACCGTGAATACCAGTATGATTGCCACCTTCACCGCCAGCTCGACCATAGGGCTCATTTCCACATACATGCCTATGTAGTCTGTCGCCAGTACGATGTAGGACGCGCCTGTCAGATACCATGCAACGGCCATCCAAAGGCCGAATGCGAATCCCCAGAATTCACCGAACGCCATCTTTACCCATACATAAGGGCCGGAATCGACCGGTGCCAGGTTTGTCAGCTCCGATACATAAAGTCCCATCGGCAGAGCCCACATGAGAGGGATGATGATGAGAAGCATCAGCGTCATTCCCGGACCGGAAGACGGTATGATGGATTCGATACCGAATGCTCCTCCGCTGACCGAACAGAATATAAAGAACAGTACAGCGGTGAAGGAGAATCGTGTCTTTTTCAGACCCGGCATGACATCGGTCAGTACCTGGCCGCCTTCATAATTGACTTTCATGATAAAGCCTCCTTCTGATAAGTTTTCCAAATATTCATAATAGCAATTATGCCATGATTATACCATGTTAATTCCCGCATACATACGATATTATTGCCCTGTGTCTGACATTTATATGCCCGCACCGTTCACATCGCCTTGACTTTATTAGCAACTAAGTCCCCTGAATGCGCAGTCACCGTATGTGCTATTCTATGTTCTGCACCTGCTCCCTTATCTTTTCTATCTCGCTCTTCGCCTCCAGCATGAGAGCCGTTATCTCCAGATCGTTCGCCTTTGATCCTATTGTGTTCGTCTCCCTGTTCATCTCCTGCACGAGAAAGTCAAGCTTCTTTCCTACGGGGCCCGACTCCGATGTCAGTATGCTGCCGAGCTGCTCCATATGGCTGTCCAGTCTCACCAGCTCCTCCGTTATATTGGACTTGTCTGCAAACACCGCGGCCTCCATCAGTATCCTGTCTTCCGACACGTCGACCGCTTCCTCGGTGAGTTCCTTTATCCTGTTTCTGAGCTTGTCCGTATAATCCTTCACGACCATAGGCGCTCTTTCCTCTATCTTCCCGACGATATCCCTCACCAGTCTTCCTCTCATGAGCAGATCTTCGGCCAGCTTCTTTCCTTCCCTGATACGCATCTCGTCCAGCCTGGCGGCAGCCGCCGTCACAGCCTCCTGCATCGCCGCTATGACTTCGTCTTCATCCTCGACCTCGGGCACCGATCTCATGACGTCCGGCATGGAAGCCACCAGCTCTATGCTTATGTCTCCCGTAAGCCCGTAACCCTCCTTGAGTGTCCTGAGATTGTTTATATACTGCTCCGCCATGAGAGTGTTGAGCCTGACGCTCATATCGTCTTCCGTCACGTTTTCCACCATTATGGAGATTTCCGCCTTGCCCCTCTTCACCTTTTCCCTGGCAGCCGCCTTTATCTTCTCTTCGGCAAACGAATATCTCCTCGGCATCTTCACGCTGATATCCGAATATCTGTGGTTTACCGTCTTTATTTCCGCCGTTATGTTCCTCTTTCCGTCCGAGTACTCTCCTCTTCCGAACCCTGTCATGCTTTTTATCATATTTTCACCCATTTCTTTCCCGTGTGTGATAATATTATTACCGTATATCGAATAAATTATAACATATATGAATGTGGGAGGAAACATACATGTCATTCGACGGCGTCGTCACATATGCTGCGGTAAAGGAGTTCAGAGACGAACTCACGATGGGAAAGATCGAAAAGATATATCAGCCCCAGCCCGATCAGCTGCTGTTCATCATACATACGAAAACCGGCAAGAAAAAGCTGTTCATGTCTGCCGGCAGCAATCATTCCGCTGCCTATCTGGTAGACACGACTCCCGAAAACCCCCAGAACCCTCCCGTTTTCTGCATGGTACTGAGAAAGCACCTGAGCGCCGCAAGGATAACGGACGTATGCCAGCATGAAAACGACAGGATCATCGAGATCCTGATGGAAACCGTGAACGAGCTGGGGTTTTCCGTAAATAAAAAACTCATCATTGAGATAATGGGCAAACACAGCAACATACTGCTGGTGGATATGTCTGAGAACAGGATAATCGACAGCATCAAACACGTGTCGATAGACGTCAACAGGGCAAGACAGATACTTCCCGGCAAGCAGTATCTGTATCCGCCGGCACAGGAAAAAAAGCCGTTCATCGACATCACCGAATCCGATATAGAAAGGCTGCTCAGCGGGCAGTCTCAGCCGGAACGGAGCCTGCTGAACGGCATCCAGGGCATCTCGCCCATGCTCGCGGAAAGCATC
>CASEFF010000136.1 GCA_949287115.1 uncultured Bacillota bacterium
AGCTTCGGCTTTGCCTTCAGGAAAACCGCCGGCTTTCCGTCTATGCCAAGAGGTCTGTAATACGGACCGACGGGATCGTCTCCGCGGACTTCGACAGGCGGCGGGAATGAAGCGGCATCCAGGTTTTTCAGTTTATCCGCTATATCGGATGCGAAGGAGGCAAGCTGAGCGTAGTCATCATCGTCCGGCCTTCCTGTGGCCAGTTCTTCGGAGAAAACGTGTTCCGTCACAACGCCGGCGCCTGCTATGGTATGAAATCCGTTGTTTTCCAGTTCGTTGCGCAGCTCGATCAGTCCGTTGTCGAAATTCCTGTTGCCGAAACAGGATACGGCCACGGCTGGAGTGTCGCTGCCTTTGAAAAGCTCCTGTACGAAGGGCAGGAACTTGTTCGGGATCCTTCCGGCGTAGACCGGTGTTCCGAACACAACGAGTTCGTCAGAGTCGAATTCTCTGGTGTAGTTGCGGGCCTCAGGCAGGGTGAAATCATCGTATTCCACAGTGACGCCGAAACATTCCGCGATCTTTTCGGCTATCGCCGAAGTCACGTTCTCGACGTTGCCCGTAGGACTGATGTATACTGCTGTAACTTTTGAGATGTTCATTGACCGCAGCCTCCTTTCAAAGTGCGCGTCCGGCCGGCAATGCCGGCCTGCCGATATGTGGATAAGTCATCAAGCACATTATAGCATAACGCGGCTTATTGTTAAATAAGTTGCGGGACGGTAATGCGCCGCGTGCATGGATGATTTTGCCCGGGCAGTTTGCTTGGGCGATTTTACCCGGGCTGTTTTATATACGCGGTTTTGCAGTTGAAGCGCGCCTTTTGTGTAAACGACTGCAAAATCCAATGGACTTGAAGATACTATACCTTTTTAGTAAAGGGTGCGAGGCGTTTTTTTGAGCTGTTTGCTGCCGGATTTCAGAGGCGTGCAGCGTGAACACTTGAAAATTTTGCAGTCGAACAGGCGATATCATGGAAACAACTGCAAGAAAGGAGCAGAGAAAGGATGTTGGCGGGAGCGATGGCAAACCATGAGCAGATTCGAGCTTTCAGAGCGGAAGAAAAATTGAAATTATTCTCGAAAAATATGATAAAATTAAGATAGTCGGAGAATATACGTCGTAACAAGGTGAAGGAGCACAGCCGAAATGGGTACGATATTTGAGAGAAAATTTAAAATGACGCGGGAGGAAAATATATTTCTTGCCAAGAGGAATATCGTTGATTATATCTGGAAATCCGTGAATCTTGAAGGCATAGGCATGACATATCCGGATACTCAGGCTGTATATAACGGTATGTCCGTTGCCGGATTCACCATAGATGAGATCAATACCGTAAATGATCTTAAAAATGCATGGAAGCAGGTTCTTGATACACTGGATGATCCGCTGGATCTTGAATATATAAAGAGGATACACAGCACATTGGGAAAATTTACGATCCTCAACAGAGGCAGCCTGCGGCTGGATGATGTCTGGATCGGGGGTACTGATTGGCAGCCGGAAAAACCAAACAGAGAAAAAGTAGAGAGTGAAATCAGGGATATAAATTCGATAGGCGATCCGATAGGGCGTGCATTGCATATAACTGCCTATCTGATGAGAAGGCAGCTTTTCTATGACGGCAATAAAAGGATAGCGATGCTGATCGGTAATAAGGTGATGATAGATAACGGCTGCGGAATAATATCCGTAAGACAAAAGGACATAGATGCGTTCTATAGTATTCTCGTTCCGTTTTATGAAACAGGTGACTATACGCAGATCGAGAAATTTCTGTATGAAAACTGTATAGACGGAATGAATTTTACCCGGCAGAAAGAGCCTGAAGAAAAATAAATCGGCAATAAAAACCCCCGGAATGTTGAAATTCCGGGGTTTTATAAATTGGTACTCCCTAGGGGAGTCGAACCCCTGATTCCGCCGTGAGAGGGCGACGTCTTAACCACTTGACCAAGAGAGCTTGCCTACGAATGACAGTATAGCATATTTGAAAAGGCTGTTCAAGCAAAAAAATATTACAAATTTGGAGCTGCTGAATTTGAGACTCGTCTTAAAAAATGAAGACCCTCAAATGCCGACTTTAAAATGCATTTGGGGGTCTTGCGATTATGTGTATCAAAGTCTTTCAAAATCAGCAGCTCCGTGTTTGCACAGCGGGCAGACGAAGTCGGGCGGCAGCTCGTCGCCTTCGTAAACGTAGCCGCATATCTTACACACCCAGCCCTTTTTGTTCTGCTGAGGTGTTTCCTTTATGTGCTTGTGGTAATAGTCGTACGTAAGCGAATTATCGTCGGAGAGGATTTCTCCGTCGGTAACATCAGCGATGAACATGGTGTGGGTGCCCAGGTCGGTCAAAGAGATCACTTCGCCGGAAAGAAAGCTGTTGGCACCGTCCATTATGTATGGTATGCCGTTTGTCGCCGTCTCGTGCGGATATCCGTCGAACTTGTCAATATCGCGCCCGCTCTGAAAACCGAAGTGTTTGAACGTATCGAAGCAGGCTCTTTCGCTGAGTATGGAGATGTTGAACTTGCCTGTAGCCGCGATCATATCGTGTGTGAAGTTCTCCTTGTTGACGGTTATTGATATCCTGTTGGGAACCGTCGTCACCTGCTGCAGCGTGTTTATCACGCATCCGTTGGCCTTGTCGCCGTCTTCGGCAGTGAGGATGTAGAGACCGTAGCTGATTTTGAACATCACGTTATTATTCATACCATTCGTTCCTTTCCCGCCCCATGTCGGCAGGGACGCGAGTCTGAGTTACTGTTTGCCGTCGTTTTTTTCGCCGGCCGGTACTTCCGTTATTTCCCTGAGCGTCAGCACGCTGTCGAGGAGAGCGCTTTCGTTGCTGCTGTAGGCTTTGTCCACAGCCATTATGAAGTAAGTGTAGTAGCAGCTGTCGCTTTCCATGTAGAGCACCGTACCGGTCACATCGCCGGACATGCTGAAACTGTTTATGATGCTCTTGTTTATGAATTCGGGAACATCCGCTTTGGCATCGCTGATGTCCGCATCGGCGAGTATATCGCCGAGAGTGTTTATCATCGAGTAGTCCCTGTATGATTCGAGGTCGGTGGCAACGGGCTTCACCTGATCCTTTGATACGCACTGCACCCTGATGTTGATCGTGTCGCCTTTATCGGAGATGTCGAGGATGCTTGAAGGTGTGTCCTCCTTTATCACCCAGGAATTCTCATCTTCTGTGGGCAGCTCTATGGAAAGGGAACCGTCGGCATTGGAATAGCTCTGCGGATCGCCCGTTATCGTCGTGCCGCCGCACGAAGCGATGATGAAACACGTTGCGATGGCCAATATTAAAACAGATAATTTTTTCATGTTCGTCTCCTAATATCCTGTATAAGATAAATCAAGTATAGCATAAAAGCAAACAAAGTACAGCGGAATTTGGAAAATGCTTGTAATATCCGGCGCCGGCGATTATAGTATAGGCATAGGGGGAATGGTTTCCGAAAAGGAGGTAACGGCAATGAAGTACAAGTGCAGCGTATGTGGCTGGGAATACGATGAAAAGAAAGGCTATCCGGAAGGCGGAATAGCGCCGGGAACGCCGTGGGAACAGGTGCCTGATGACTTTGAGTGCCCTGTTTGCAGCGTGGGAAAGGACGAGTTCGAAACGGAATAGTACATAAGGTATACGCCGCAGCACATGGCCGCCCGTCAGGGCGGTCTTTATTTTGCTGCAGATGCAGGAATTTCGCGGTCTTGCAGTCGAGTCGCGTGTTTTTGCGTAACGACTGCAAAAAGCAATGGGTTTGCAAATCGTCCCCTTTTTTGTAAAGGGCCCGGAGCGGCATTTTAAGGGCTTTAATGGGCACGTCAGGGGACGGCGATGCCGGCTCTCCAACCTTGACACGGATACCGCGAAAGGCTATAATTCAACCTGTGAAGCTACAGGCAATGCACGTGAAAAGGAACTGATATGAAGATCATAATAACGGCAGGCGGGACCAGTGAAAAGATAGATGATGTGAGGACCATAACCAACACATCTACAGGAAGGCTGGGATACGCCATAGGCCGGGCGTTCGTTGAAAAATACGGCGACAGCATAGAAAAGATATATTATCTGCACGGGACGAGAGCCGCATATGTCGAAGACGACATCGTGGAGCCGATAATGATAGGCGGAGTCGCGGATCTGCAGGAAAAGCTGACTGAGCTGCTGACGGGTGAAAAGATAGACGCCGTCATCCATGCTATGGCCGTCAGCGATTACGTGGTGAAGGAAGTGACGACCCTTGACAGGATAAGGGGGACGGAAGATCCCGCAGACAAGGCAGATCTTTCCGGCAACAAGATCAGTTCGGACATAGACGATCTCGTCATACATATGAAGCGTTCGCCTAAAGTCATAAGCATCATAAAGAAGCTGAGCCCGGCAACGACGCTGGTGGGATTCAAGCTGCTGAGCGGAGTTCCTCACGAAGAGCTCATAGAGGTGGGAAGCGGACTGATGGCGAAGAACGACTGTGACTTCGTGCTGGCGAACGACCTCAGGGAGATAGGAAAGGATCGCCACAGAGGATATCTCATAAACAGGAGCGGCGGATACGATACGATGGAGACCAGGGAGGAGATCGCGGACATGATCGCATTGCGCGTCATGGAGAAGGGAAGGAGTTTCGGATGAACGTAGTTTTGGGAGTGACCGGGAGCATAGCCGCATATAAGGCGGCGGATATAGCGAACCGGCTGACGAAAGACGGACATAACGTGGACGTCATACTTACCGCGAGCGGCAGCAGGATAATCACGCCGATAACGCTCCAGACCCTAAGCAAAAACAAGGTCTACATGGATATGTTCGAAGAGATAGACCATAGCGAGGTCAAGCACATATCCCTGGCCGATAAGGCCGACGTTGTGCTGATAGCGCCTGCTACGGCAAACATCATCGGCAAGATAGCCGGCGGCATAGCGGATGATTTCCTGTCGACGGTGGTGATGGCGGCAGCAGGCAGAAGACCTGTGTACATCGCACCGGCGATGAATACCAACATGTATGAGAACCCGATAGTACAGGAGAACATAAAAAAGCTGAGGGGTCTGGGATACAGGTTCATCGAGCCGAAAGAGGATTCAAGGCTGGCGTGCGGCGTCGTCGGAAAGGGCGCTCTTGCCGACGTGGACGACATAGTTGAAGTGGTGGAAAAAGAAATGATGGAAAAAATCGAAGGGAGCATTGAATAGATGATAAACTACAGGAGCACGAGAGGAAGCGACAACACGATGACGGCGGCACAGGCCGTGATACAGGGTATAGCGGAAGACAAGGGACTTTACGTACCCAACAGCATTCCGAAGCTCCCTGAAAAGATATCAGACATGGTGGGTAAGCCGTACAGAGATATCGCAAAGGAGATAATAGGAGCATTCTTCACCGATTACACGGATGAGGAGCTGCAGAAATGCGTGGACGGAGCCTATGACAGCAAGTTCGAGGAAAAGGAGATCGTTCCCGTGAAGGAAGCGGGAGGCGCGTATTTCCTCGAGCTCTATCACGGAAAGACCGCGGCTTTCAAGGATATGGCCCTTTCCATACTGCCGTACCTTTTGACGACGGCGATGAAAAAGGAAAACGAGGACAAGAAGGTCTGCATACTGACGGCAACGTCAGGCGATACGGGCAAGGCGGCACTGGAAGGCTTCGCCGACGTTCCGGGAACGGAGATAATAGTGTTCTTCCCCAACCACGGCGTCAGTCAGGTGCAGGAAAGACAGATGATAACGCAGGAGGGTGCCAATACCCACGTGTTTGCCATAGAAGGCAATTTCGACGACGCTCAGACGGGAGTGAAGAAGATCTTCAATGACGGGAAGTTTGCCGAAAAGCTGGCGGGATACGGATGCAGGCTGTCGTCAGCCAATTCCATCAACATAGGAAGGCTCGTACCGCAGGTGGCATACTACGTATACGGGTACGTGAAGCTGGTGGAGCGAGGCGTTATAAAGGAAGGCGAAAAGGTGAACATCGTCGTTCCAACCGGAAATTTCGGTAACATACTGGCGGCGTATTACGCGGGACAGATGGGCATACCTGTCAACAGGTTCATATGCGCATCCAATAAGAACAAGGTGCTGACGGATTTCTTCGGGACAGGCGTCTACGATATCAACAGGGAATTCTATCTGACAAATTCCCCTTCCATGGACATTCTGATATCCAGCAATCTGGAGAGGCTGCTCTACCATCTGGCAGGGGACGACGGCGCAGAGATAAAGAGACTCATGACGGAGCTCGAGACGAAAAAGCGCTATGAGGTGAGCGATAAGATAAGACAGGGCATGAAGGACTTTTACGGCGGATTTGCCACCGTTGAGGAGACCAATGAAACGATAGGCAGGATGTACGATGAGAACGGATATCTGATGGATACCCACACGGCTGTGGCTTACAAGGTGTACGAGGATTACGTTAAGGCCACGGGTGATACGACTCCTACTCTCATAGCGTCCACTGCCAGCGCATATAAATTCGCCGACAGCGTTGCTCACGCCATAGGCATGGGAGACGAGGAGAACGGATTCGAATACGTCAAGGCTCTTGCTAAAAAGACGGGAGTGAGGATACCGGCAGGGCTTAAGGATCTTGACAAGAAGGAGATAAGACATACGGGAGTCATAGAGATATCGCAGATGGCGCAGTCCATAGAGGAAAGCGTCAGGTAGCGGGACGCACCGGCTCCGGTCGATATATGGAAACATACGAGGTGGATATTGCGGCGCACAGGATAGAACATCCGGTGCGCCGCATCGTATGTTTTTGGTGGGTTTTGTTAAGAAATCGTTATGTTTTCGTGTTTTCTATGGACTTGGCGGCAGGATGACGTATAATCAAAGTGTGGAGCGGCACGACGCCGCTGCATAACCAATGTCCCCCTTCGGGCGACAAACAGAGGAGGCCCGCAACTTCGTTGCACCACTGATGTCGTGCTATGCACGACAGACAGGTGTTGCGACTGCGCTGGACTACTTATGTCCCCCTTCGGGTGACAAACAGAGGAGGTGAGAAAATGACGAAGGAAACGATGAAAAAGCGCAAGAACATAGCTCTGATCGCGCACGATCATCTCAAGGACGAGATGGTGACATGGTGTGTGGAGAACAGGGACAGACTTGCGGGACACAGCCTGTGCGGTACAGGTACGACTTCGGGACTCATAGCGAAGGCAACAGGTCTTGAAATAAAGGCGTACAAGAGCGGTCCGCTTGGCGGCGATCAGCAGATAGGCGCCAAGGTGGCGGAAGGAGATATCGATATACTCATATTCTTCTGGGATCCGCTGGAAGCGCTGCCGCACGATCCCGATGTGAGAGCGCTGCTGAGGATAGCGGTTGTTTACGACATACCGGTGGCGACCAACAGAGCAACGGCAGACTTCATTATGACGTCCGACTATATTGACGACGAATATGAACACGATGTGGTGGAGTTCAGACCGTCGCCGGAAGTCGAGGAGATGAGCGAAAAGATAACCGTATCGCAGAGATAAAAATGTCCAGATGAGGACCGCGGGAGCGGATTCATCCGGACATTTTTTTATTGCTGTTATTTGCTGCGGCTTTGCCGCGGGTATGACGTTTGTGATTGAGGTCGACGATGTAGTGGCGTATGTCCACTTCCTTCTGCCTGAAGATGCTCGGGCGCGCTATAGGCTTGAGGAGTTTTCGTCGCTTGAGCTTCCTGTACGGTGATACGATCTTGGCTATGCCGCGGTTGTAGAGCCTGAACCCCATGACTCCGATCCAGTGTTCCTTTCTCTTTGCCTTTTTGCTTTCACCGCGTTCGGTGCCGCCTGCCCTTATGGCGCTGCCGTTTTTGACAGCGGCTATCAGATCGTTGTTGCTTCGTATGTACCCGTCTATTTCCGTACATGCCATCCCTATGTATTCGCTGACGTGTGAGTCGGAACCGGCAAAGCCCGGAAGTCCGCAGTCGTCTGCCAGGATGGATGCTCTCATGTTGGACTGGGATGATTCGCAGGTGTTGAAAACCTCGACGAAATCGAACTTTTTCATCAGCCTGACGTTCATGTTCTTAAAACTCATGGCGCTTGACGCTGCCGCTCCGAAAGGATGGGCAGGACCCAGTATGCCGCCGAATATATGGACTATCTTTATCAGCTTGCTGCATCTCATGCCTCTTACCTTCATGAGAGGCAGGTACAGATCGTCCGGCATTATCACCAGTATGTGGCCTGCGTCCTTCGTATCGTATTCTATGCCGCGGATGACGCAGAAATTCCTGTATCGCGGATCGTCCTTTATGGCATCCCATGCCCGGCAGCCTTTGTAGCTGTTGTGATCCGCTATCATGAACCCGTCAAAACCCAGAGCCATGAACTTGTGAACGAA
>CASEFF010000137.1 GCA_949287115.1 uncultured Bacillota bacterium
AGACCTTATCCTTTCGTGATTATTTTGTTTTTGGGTAAAACTATTTTATCACTTTGGAGTCGGTCTCTTCTTTTATTTCTCTGAAAATTCCACAACTATTTTACACTATCGTTAAATTTTTGCGAAAAGTAAAGAGGCGGTCACCGCATCTCTACGACGCATGAAACCGCCTTTTCCTTCACGTTACGCGTATGTTTCCGGCCTGAGCCCAATGGCATTTTCTGTACGGAAAGCTGTCCGGAAACCTGCCGCTGCCTATATCACTCTTTCAGGAACGTCGACAGCTCGGCATTGAACTTTTCCGGATCCTCAAGGAACAGTCCGTGACCGCATCCCGGGAATATGACAAGCTTGCTGTCTCCTCCGAGGTTTTCCTTCATGTACTCGCCGTGAGCCGGTCCGTATATCAGGCCGTCTCCGCTGTAGGCCAGCAATACGGGAACCTTTATCGTCGGCAGCACCGGTCTGAAATCCTCTATGGCCATGGCGATCCACATGTTCATCATGCAGTGAGGCGTATTGTCAAGAGCCTCATTGAGGACCCACTTGAACTCATCGCGCTCCGGATCATATCCCTTTGCGAACACGTTAGGTATGAACAGCTTGGCCGCGAATTCCCAGCTTACGGCTAAGGCCGCCATAAACTGCAGGTTCTGCACTATATCGAAGCTGCAGCTCTGCCCCAGCTTCCACTCATCATCGCACAGGAGCTTAGGCGTCATGTCTATGAAGCACATCTTCTTTATATACTGGCACTTGAACTCTCTGGCGTATGCCAGCAGCGTACTCGTTCCCATAGACCATCCTACCACATTTACTTCGTCGAGTCCCAGATGTTCTATCAGCTCATGAAGATCTGCCGCAAACCTGTTGAGGTTCATCCCTCTCTCCGTCATCTCCGATCTGTCGGACTGACCGTGCCCCCTGAAATCGTAGAGTATGACCCTGTAATTTTTTGCAAACTCATCCACCTGATACTTGAAAAACTTATGGTTGCACGACCAGCCGTGTATGAATATCAACGGCTCCCCGCTTCCGTGCTCCTCATAATAGATCTTGCAGTTGTCTTTCGTCGTAAAATAGGCCATGTTTCTCACTCCTTTTTTAACCCTTTTCATCTGAAAACATTTCCTACCGCCGCACTATCTGCGGCTCCATAAGTTGATTATATCACTTTCATCTGTCATATCAATATATCCTGCCCGTCGATTAACATACTTTTATCATTTATTATAACCCGCCGCTGACACGACTCCATATCACGGCCGTATATCAGACTGTGCTACATATCGCTTATGCTTTTTGCAATAAGTATAACATCAAAAGCACGTTGAAAACTCAATGTTTCCAACGTGCTTTTGTTTGATTTTGGTGGACCCGAAGAGGATCGAACTCTCGACCTCTGCGTTGCGAACGCAGCGCTCTCCCATCTGAGCTACGGGCCCGGATATCATGCGACGCCATGGCGCCGCGAATAAGTTACATAAAATTTTATCGCTATTCAATGTTTAAGTCAATATCATTTGGCGATTTATATACTTTATATCAAATAAAAATCGGGCAAGTTCCGATAACCAGTCCCGCCCGATTTTATCATGTCTATATCCCGACCGGGTCTCTGCTACTCCGATCTTTTGGCTGTCATATGCTCGATGGTCATTTCGTAAGCGCAGAAATTACCTTCCTGAGCCTTTACGTATTTCATGCCTCCGTCCATGAGACCCGGTGCATACTTGTCCACCGTATGCATCATGGCAGGCTTTATCTCTTCAGGCGTCGTAAGTCTCTTTACTTTTCCGTAAACGATGACGCTTCGATAGAACGTAGTGAACTTCGTAGGCTGTACATCGTCGAGATCCACTACCGAAAGGCAAACGTGCGGATCTTTAGTCAACAGGTCGTATTTCTGACCTGCCACGGCTCCGTGGAAATATATCTTCCCGTCACCATATGCGAAACTTACAGGCACAGAATACGGATACTCACCGTCGCCGTTTATGGCAAGGGTCCCGTGTGATACCTTCTTGAGGATGGCCACTGCTTCCTCCTGTGAAAGCTGCTGATCTTTCAAACGCATTTCTCTGAACATATGATCCCTCCTTGCGTATAAATATATATCACGGGATATTATCCATCCCGTTACCGACCATTCCCGCGATCCGGATCGCCCATCTGCAGCGCATCCGTCACGTACCTACCGCTTGTTGGAAGCGTTGAGCACGTTCCTTATCTTGTGCTGCACCATGCCCTTTATGGCAGCCCTTGCAGGTCCGAGATACTTTCTCGGATCGAAGTCCTCAGGATGCTCCGCGAAATGCTTTCTTATCTCGGCAGTCATGGCAAGTCTCAGATCCGTATCGATGTTGACCTTGCATACGCCGTGCTTCGTGGCGGTCTTTATCATATCCTCCGGCACTCCCTGAGCTCCCGGTATGTTTCCGCCGTATTCATTGCACTTTTCGACGAATTCGGGAAGGACAGTGGATGCACCGTGAAGTACGAGCGGCGTATCCGGTATCAGCTTGTGTATCTCCTGAAGCCTGTCGAAGTCGAGATAAGGCGTTCCCTTGAACTTATATGCTCCGTGGCTCGTTCCTATCGCCACCGCCAGAGAGTCTACTCCCGTCTTTTCCACGAATTCGGCAGCTTCCTCCGGATCTGTGAATGTGGCGTTCCTCGCATCCACGTTGATGTTGTCTTCAATACCGGCCAGCTTGCCCAGCTCGGCCTCTACCGACACGCCCTTGCTGTGAGCGTATTCCACAACTTCCTTTGTCAGTCTTATGTTCTCCTCGAACGGATGCTTCGATCCGTCTATCATTACGGATGTGAACCCGTCGTCTACGCATTTTTTACAGATATCGAAGTCTTCGCCGTGGTCGAGATGCAGAGCGATATCAAGCCCCGTGTCCTCGATGGCCGCCTCCACCAGTTTTACAAGATACACAGGCTTGGCGTATTTCCTCGCCCCCGCGGATACCTGAAGTATGAGCGGAGCCTTCTCCTCCATGGCTGCCTCGACTATACCCTGGATTATCTCCATGTTGTTGACGTTGAACGCGCCTACGGCATAATCCTGTGTCAGAGCTTTTTCAAACATATCCTTCGTAGTAACTAAAGCCATGATATTCCTCCTTTAAAACAGCTTTAATACAAAATCTATTCGATTATGATATCTGTTATCTCCTCCTGAGATGCCCCTTCCGGTATCTGGAACGTTCCTGTTTTCAGAACAGGCTCCTCGTCTTCTTCGCCCAGATCGTCCACATACGTTTCAAAATCATCCGCCGAAGTCACCAGGCCTTCCGCTTCCAGCTCTTCCGACACTGTTGCTATCGTATCGGAATCATCTATCGTCAGCGATATCACCGTGGATTCCGTCGTCGTCTCTTCCTCCCTGCTCGCTTCTGTGGCCGCCGCTTCCCTTGCCAGCTGCTCCGGATAATCCATTATCACATTGATCCTCGTATATATTATGAAGGCCGCTGCCGCCAGTATTATCAGCACTATTATTATATCGTTCTTATCGTAAAAAAAGTCCTTGATCTTCCTCATATCAAACGTTCCTCCGTTGTTTATCACATACATATTTACTTTAACATATTTTGCTTTTTTTCTCAAATCCAAAAGGGTCTGTTTTGATGAAATTTTCTTCACAGATGAAATTTTATCTCCAATAAATCTGTAATGATATGTGAAAATGTTGTATAATCATATCCATGGTGAAATTAACGATAACCGCAAACGAAGCCGATCAGAGACTCGACAGGTTTCTGCGCAAATATCTCAGGCGCGCTCCGCTGAGCGCGATATACAGGATGATACGTAAGGACGTAAAGCTCAACGGCAAACGGGCCGCAAAGGATACGATGCTGCGGGCAGGGGACGAGCTGGCACTTTACATATCCGAAGAGCGTATACACGAACTCACCGCAGCTCCTGCGCACAGGCACACGGCAAAGAAGCAGTTCAAAGTCATATACGAAGATGATGACGTGCTGATCGTCGACAAGCCGCGCGGTCTGCTGACCCACGGAGATTCGCATGAAAAGAAGAACACGCTGGCGAATCAGGTCTGCGGATACCTGCAGGAAAAAGGAGAGTATGACCCTTCACGGGAAAAGACCTTCACTCCGTCTCCTGTCAACAGACTGGACAGGAATACGACGGGGCTGGTCATATTCGGCAAGAACGCCGACGCCCTGAGAAAACTGACGCGCCTCATAAAGCAGCGGGACGGCGTGGATAAATACTATCTTACCATAGTCTGCGGAAAACTCGACTCACCCATGGCGCTTGATGAAATGCTGGAAAAGGATCACAGAAGGAACATTTCCAGAGTCGTATCGGACGCATCAGGTTCCGGTACAGACGCCAGAGAAGCCATCACGTTCGTCGAGCCCGTCATCGCGGGAAAGCGCTTCTCTCTGGTGGAAGCGAAGATACTTACGGGCCGCACACACCAGATCAGGCTCCAGCTCGCCAATGCGGGCTTTCCCCTTGCGGGAGACAGCAAATACGGTAACAGCAGATCCAACAGATATGTCAGAGATACCGCCGGGATAACGACCCAGCTTCTGCATGCCTGTCGTCTCGTATTTGCGGATATCGATGATATGCCGTCGGGCCTGAGAGGCAAAACAGTGGAATCTCCGCTGCCGCCTGATTTCAAAAAAGCAGAACAACTCTTAGTACACGAAAGGATTGACAGATGAGCAGCAGATCGACAGACCAATACGGATACTCCAGAAGAAGAAAATCGCCATACATGGTGGCGATAGCCCTGGCGATAGTGATGTTCGTCCTCGTCGCTCCCGAAGTGAACGAAGGCAGCGCCATGTCACC
>CASEFF010000138.1 GCA_949287115.1 uncultured Bacillota bacterium
ATAAATCTGGTGCTGATGATATTCAACCTGATACCTTGTCCTCCTCTCGACGGATTTTCCATCATATCGGAGATATTCAACATAAAGCATACGGAGTTCTACTGGACGCTCTACAGGTACGGCGACTGGATACTGATAGCGCTGATAATATTCGGGATAACGGGCATGATAATATCGCCGTGCGTAGGATTCCTGCTGAATCTGCTGCTGGGCATCGTGGTATAAAGGAACGGAGAACGATATATAATGGACTATCTCAACAAACTGAACAGAGAACAGAGGGAAGCGGCTATGTGTACTGAAGGGCCGCTCCTTATTTTGGCGGGAGCCGGCAGCGGCAAGACAAGTACCATGACTCACCGCATAGCATACATGATAGAAGAAAAGGGCATAGACCCGTACAACATACTGGCCGTGACATTCACAAACAAGGCGGCAAAGGAGATGAAGGACAGGGTCGAAGCCCTCATCGGACACGGCATACCTGCGTGGATAATGACGTTCCATTCGGCGTGTCTGAGGATACTGCGCGCCAATGCCGAAGTGCTGGGTTACGGCAGAGACTTCACGGTATACGATCCGACGGACCAGAAGACCCTTATGAAGAACATCATAAAGGAGCTGAACATAGACGGCAAACGGTTCACTCCGGCATATTTCCTCGGCATCGTCAGCAAGTGCAAGGAAAAGCGGATAGAGTGGAGCGAATTCACCAAGGTATTCGGAGACGATATAAAGGAGCAGACGGCGGCGCGCGTTTACGAAGCCTACGAGAAGGCGCTGAAAAAGAACAACGCCATGGATTTCGACGACCTGCTGCTGAATGCTGTCAGGCTATTTGAACGTGACGAGGCCGTGCTGCTGAGATATCAGAACAGGTTCAGATATATAATGGTGGACGAGTATCAGGACACCAACAGGCTCCAGTACCTTTTCGTGAAGATGCTGGCCGAGGCTCACGACAATATATGCGTCGTCGGCGATGACGATCAGTGTATATACCAGTGGCGCGGCGCGGATATAAGGAACATACTGGAATTCGAAAAGGACTTCAAGGATGCGAAGGTCATAAAGCTTGAGCAGAACTACAGGTCCACGTCGACGATACTGGACGCGGCCCATTCGGTCATTTCCAACAACAGGGGCAGGAAGGCCAAGAAGCTGTGGACCGATAAGGAAGCGGGGAACAAGATCGTATACTACAGGGCGGAGGACGAGCGCGACGAGGCGTACTTCATCGCCGGAGAGATAAACAGGATGAAGTCTTCCGACAGGAAATACAGTGACTTTGCCATACTGTACAGGACAAATTCCCAGTCGAGGACCTTCGAGGAAGCTCTTTCAAGGAGGGATATACCTTACAGGGTGCTGGGAGGTCTCAGGTATTACGACAGGAAAGAGATAAAGGACATACTCTGCTACATGAGGCTGGTGGTTAACAGAGCCGACGATCTGGCTCTGATCAGGGTCATAAACGAGCCCAAGCGGGGAGTCGGCGGAAAGACCATTGAAAAGCTGAGGGCGCTGGCGGCCGTGAGAGGTGAGAGCTTGTTCGATACGCTGAAGGATGAAGAGGTGATTTCTTCGCTTTCGTCGAAGGCTGCCGCCAACATAAGGGAATTCGTGGAGATGATCGAAGCCTACGGCAGCGAGGCGGCGGACATGAAGATATCGGATCTCTACGACGGCATTCTCGTGAAGTCCGGGTATCTCAGGAGCCTCGAAGCTCTGGAGGAAAAGGATAAATTCGAGTCGGAGAGCCGTATCGAGAACCTGATGGAATTCAAATCGGTAATATACGATTACGAGGAGGAAGACTCCAATATTACCCTTTCCGAATTCATGGAAAGGATAGCGCTGCTGGCCGATGTGGATAACCACGATGCCGGCGAGGACGCCGTCGTGCTGATGACGATGCACAGTGCGAAGGGCCTGGAGTTCCCGTTCGTTTTCATGCCGGGCATGGAGGACGGCCTGTTCCCGGGATGGAGGGCATTCGACAGGGAAGACGGCCTTGAAGAGGAGCGCAGACTGTGCTATGTCGGGATAACGAGGGCAAAGGAAAGACTGTGGATGACGAGCGCCGAAAGACGGACCCTTTACGGCAAGACCGACTATACGAGAGAATCCCAGTTCATGAGAGAGCTGGACAGGAGTCTCATAGAGGGAGATGCCGTATACGAGAAAAAGATGCGGAGCGCAGGTCAGGGGGCTTTCACCGACGGTGTTACGGAGAGCAGATCGTTCAAACCGTTCGATCAGCTCAAATACGCCAGACAGCAGACGAAGAAGAACGTGGAAGCCATGTCGACGGATTTTTCCGCAGGAGATATCGTGTCTCACGCCAAATTCGGCGAAGGAAGGGTCATATCCTGCGACGGTAAGATAGTGGCGGTGGAATTCGCGGACGGCGTGAAAAAGCTGGCTCTGGGATTTGCACCTCTTAAGAAACTGTAGCTGTGGCCGTGCCGATAGAGGTGCGGTGAAAGGTTTGGTATCATGGAAGATGTGAGAAAACTGATGGAAGAAAAGGTGGCGTTCCTCAACAGGGCCGCCGAAGCCTACTATCAGAAAAACGAGGAGATAATATCAAATCTGGAATACGACAGGCTCTACGACGAGCTGGAGGAACTGGAAAAGAAGACAGGTATCGTCCTGTCCAACAGCCCTACGGTGAACGTCGGATACAGCGTCATGGACAGCCTCCCCAAGGAGCGGCATCCGTCGCCGATGCTGTCTCTTGACAAGACGAAGGATGTGGATGCTCTCAGGTCATGGCTGGGAGACAGGGAAGGACTGCTTTCGTGGAAGCTGGACGGGCTGACCATAGTCCTGTCCTATGAAGGAGGCAGGCTGACGAAGGCGGTGACGAGGGGCGACGGCATAATCGGAGAGGTCATAACAAACAATGCCAGAGTCTTCGAAAACATACCCCTTGAGATACCTGAAAAGGCTCCCGTGACAGTCAGGGGTGAAGCTGTCATAAGCTATGATGATTTTGAGAGCATAAACAGGACCATAGGCGATGTCGATGCCAGATACAAAAACCCGAGGAATCTGTGCAGCGGGACGGTGAGACAGCTGGACAACAGCGTGACGGCACAGCGCCACGTGAAGTTCTTCGCCTTTTCTCTGGCTGAAGGAGCTCCGGCTTCATACAGGCATGAGCAGTTCGAGTGGATGAGGAGGCAGGGCTTTGAGACGGTGGAATACGTCCGTGTAGATGCCGATACGATAGAAGATGCGGTGAAGGATTTTGAAAAACGCATCACAGGATTTCCGCTGCCGTCCGACGGTCTCGTGCTGATATTCGACGATATAGAGTACGGCAGGTCGCTGGGCACGACTGCCAAGTTCCCGAGGGATTCCATAGCCTTCAAGTGGAAGGACGAGGTGAGGGAAACGATCCTGAGGGAGATCCTGTGGAACGCGTCGAGGACAGGCCTGATAAACCCAATCGCCGTATTCGATCCGGTGGAGCTTGAAGGAACGACGGTCAGCAGAGCTTCCGTCCACAATCTCAGCATAGTGAAGGAGCTGGAGCTGGGGATCGGTGATGAGATAAAGGTATATAAGGCGAATATGATAATACCGCAGATCGCGGACAACATCACCCGCAGCGGTACGGCGAAGCCGCCGGGGAAATGTCCCGTATGCGGCAGTCCGACGAAGATAGAGGACGATAACGGGGTCGAGACGCTACACTGTCCGGAACCGTCGTGTCCCGCAAAGCGGATAAAGTCGTTCACACATTTCGTCAGCAGGAACGCCATGAATATAGAAGGCCTTTCGGAAGCCACCCTTGAGAGACTGGTGGACGAAGGGATGGTCAGGGAATTTGCGGATCTGTTCCGGCTGGAGCGCTGGCGCGACAGGATAGTGTCAATGGACGGATTCGGGGAAAAGTCGTTTGAAAACCTGGTGGCAGCCGCGGAAAGGGCGAGCCATACGACGCCGGCAAGGCTGCTTTTCGGTCTGGGAATACCGAACATAGGCGTCGCCAATGCCAGGATGATAGCGAGAGAGTGCGGCGATGACTGGGAAAGGATAAGCGGGCTCACGGAGGAAGAACTGACGGCTATCGACGGCATAGGAGAAGTGATGGCGAAAGGGTTCGTGGAGTTTTTCCGCGACGATGAGAACAGGAGGATCATTGACAACCTTCTGCCGGAGCTGGAGCTTGCCGCGGAAAACATGGAAGGCGGCAGTGACAGACTGGCGGGACTGACGTTCGTCATAACCGGCAAGGTCGAACATTTCGCCAACAGAGACGAGCTGAAACGGACGATAGAAAGAGCCGGCGGCAAGACGGCATCGGCCGTCAGCAGCAAGACCAGCTATCTGATAAACAACGATATATCCTCCGGGTCTTCCAAGAACAGGAAGGCCAAGGAGCTGGGAGTGCCGATAATAACGGAAGAAGATTTTCTGAAGATGACAGAGGGATGATGATATGCTTAAAACGGGAAAGCTCGACAGCGATCTGCTGAAGGAGCTGGTATTTGACAAGATAACGTACAGGAGCGATGATGTGAGGGTAAGGCCGGGTATAGGCGAGGACTGCGCGGTAGTGGATTTCGGAGAGTACGACTGCGTCATGTCCACGGATCCGATAACGGCTGCCGTAGGCGATATAGGCAGACTTTCCATCCACATCACCTGTAACGACATAGCTTCCAACGGAGTGCAGCCTCTTGGCATAATGCTGGCTGTGATGCTGCCGGAGGGGACGACGGAAGATGACGTGGAGCATATAATGGGCCAGGCGGCGGAGACGGCCGGAGATCTGGGCGTCGAGGTGATAGGCGGTCATACGGAGATCACTCCTGCGGTAAGGCAGCCTGTCATAGTTTCCACGGCCATCGGAAAGACACTGGCCGGACATTCCCAGAGCGGCAACGACATGGTGCCGGGAGACTATATAATGGTGAGCAAGTCCATAGGTCTGGAAGGAAGCGGCATAATAGCATGTGACCACGGGGAAAAGCTCAGGGGAGTGTTGTCGGACGATGAACTGTCGAGAGCCGCAGCATTTCTCGATATGGTGAGCGTCGTGCCGGAAGGCGTGGTTGCGGGAACGATCGGGACCCACGGTATGCACGACATAACGGAAGGCGGCGTCATGGGAGCCGTTTGGGAGATGTGTCAGATATCCCGTATGGGAGCGCAGATCATGGAGGATGAGATTCCAGTGGAGCCGGAGACGGAAAAGATATGCGAAGTTTTCGACATAGATCCTGCGAGGCTGATATCCAGCGGTTCCATGCTGATCGTGACGGCGGCGGAAAAGAAGGACGAGATGCTGGCCGCCATGGAAAAGGCAGGCATCAGATGTACGGTCATAGGGCGCGTCAAAGAGGAGAGCTTCGGAGTGATGAAGGTGAAGGACGGTGTGATCAGCGAGATAGATCCCCCTTACGCCGACGAGATATACAAGGTGGTCGGGTGAGGCGGCAAAACCCTTGACGCGGATGCATAAACATAATATAATCATATAGATAAATTGCCTTTTGATGGTTCCGCTCGCATGGTTTGGGTCCTGCGCAA
>CASEFF010000139.1 GCA_949287115.1 uncultured Bacillota bacterium
CGGATCAAATCTGGGAGGCCTGTCGGCACTGCTCTCCATGCTCAACAGCTGTGCCAACGGCGTGGGGATAGTGAACATAGACAACGGCTTCGGAGCTGCGTATCTGGCGTCGGTGATAAACAGTAAGAGGTGATGAAGCGGCTCCGGAAAAAAATTCCGGAGCTTTTGCGATTTTCACTGGACAGAAGGCACTTTGTAATGTATACTATAAAGCGATAACACAGTAATGCTTTAATGCGATAAAGCAAAAGGGAGAGCAACGAGATGAGATACAACCTGAGACCGGATGAGAGGGCGACTCTCGAGCTGAGGGGGCTCTATGAAAAATACGGATATAAGAAATACAAGATAGGAAAATTCGAGGAGTATTCCCTGTACGCCACCAACAGGGATTTCATAATAGGCGATAAGGTGCTGACGTTCACCGACCTCGACGGCAGGCTTCTGGCGATGAAGCCCGACGTCACGCTGAGCGTGATAAACAACACCGCCGCCACGAGAGAAAAGAGCGAAAAGCTCTATTATATCGAGAACGTCTACAGGGAAAACAGGGAGAGCCACTGTTTCAAGGAGATAAATCAGATGGGGCTGGAATACATGGGCCGCATCGACAGCTACAGCATACTGGAGGTCATTACGCTGGCGGCAAAATCCCTTAAGACCATAGATCCCGATTATCTGCTGGAGATATCCCATATGCAGTACACGGTGGATTTTCTCGATGATCTTGGGCTCGACGAGGTGATATACGGCGAGCTCCTCAACAGCATAAGGCAGAAGAACGTGACTGAGATAGAACGGATAATCGCGGACGCGAAGATGGATGAACGATACGCTGAGGTGCTGAGACAGCTGCCGTTCCTTTACGGCAGGATGGATGCCACCATAAAGAAGGCGGCAGGTCTTGCGGTGAACGACAGGATGCTGGAAGACCTTGAAGAACTGAAAAAGTACTGCGGCGCCCTCAGGAGCCTCGGATATTCGAAGAACATACAGCTGGACCTTTCCATGGTAAACGACATTGATTACTATAACGGCATAGTGTTCAGAGGGTACATAAGGGATCTTCCGGGATGCGTGCTTGCAGGCGGTCAGTACGACAAGGCGATGGAGCTTCTGGGCAAGGACGCGGGAGCCGTGGGGTTTGCCATATATCTGGATGAACTTACGAAGGGAAAGATGCCGGTATCGCAGTACGACGTGGATGCGCTGCTCATATACGATGACGGTACGCCTTTGGCGGATATCATAAGGGCTGTGAAGGCCATCCAGAAGGAAGGCCTGTCGGTGCGCGCGGAAACCAAAGAGCCGCCTTGCCTGAGATTCAGGTACAGGTATACGCTCAGGGACGGGGAAACGGTAAAGGAGGACATATAGATGCTGAACATCGCATTGCCAAAAGGAAGACTGGGAGATCAGGTCTACGATATGCTGGCTTCCATAGGATATGACTGCCCGGGCTACTATGAACAGAACAGGAAGCTGGTGTTCGAAAGCCCCGAGAAAAACGTCAGGTACCTGCTGGTAAAACCCAGCGACGTAGCCATATATGTCGAGCATCACGCCGCCGACGTGGGCATAGTCGGTAAGGATATACTGCTGGAAAACAAATCGGACGTATATGAGCTGCTGGATCTCAATATAGGAAAGTGCAGGATGGCGGTGGCGGCGCCGGAAGGGTATGTGGAAGACCCCGACAGGACGCTGCGCGTAGCCACGAAATACGTCAACATAGCCAAGGATTTCTACGGCAGCAGGAACAGGGATATAGAGATAATAAAGCTCAACGGCAGCATAGAGCTGGCGCCGATACTGGGACTGTCGGACGTCATCGTGGATATAGTGGAGACGGGCAACACCCTGAGGGAAAACCATCTGAGAGTCATCGAGGAATTCAGGGACATAAGCGCCAGATTCATTGCCAACAAGACCAGCTTTAAATTCGAAAACGAGATGATAAGCGATATGCTGTCAAAACTGGGAGAAAAGGTGAGATGAGCAGATTTTTGAGACAGGAGCTTGCGACGCTGAAACCGTATACGCCGGGAGAGCAGCCCAAAGATACGGGAAGACTGATAAAACTGAACACCAATGAAAATCCATACGGGCCGGCTCCGGGAGTGCTGGAAGTGATAAACGCAGGCGAGGCGGAAAAACTGAGGCTGTATTCGGAGCCCGATGCATCTGTCTTCACTCAGGCGGTGGCGGATTTTTACGGTCTGGACAGGGATCAGGTCATAGCCGGTAACGGATCGGACGAGATACTGGCCTTCATCTTCATGGCATTCAGAGGGAAGA
>CASEFF010000140.1 GCA_949287115.1 uncultured Bacillota bacterium
GCGCGATTTCAAGGATATAGAGGAGTTCAAGGACGCCCTCAAGAAGCAGATAATACATCACTACAGCCTCATAAGGACGGGATACAATCTGATGCAGAGTATACACATGAACAGATATCCTGTCATATTCGCGTCCATGGTGACGAAGGGCTGCGTGGAGAGCGGAAAGTCCGTCCAGCACGGCGGAGCCGAATATTCCACATGCGGTCTTTACATAACGGGAGCGGCAAACCTTGCCGATTCCATTGCGGCCGTCGAAAAGTGCGTGTTCGAAGATAGGGACGTAACGATGGACGAGCTGATAAAGGCGTGCGACAACAACTTCGAGGGGCAGGAGAGACTGAGGCAGATGCTCCTCAACAAGCCGGAAAAGTACGGCAACGATTCGCCTCACGTGGATGCCATATATAAGGAAATGATGCATCATATAGCAGATACGGTGCAGCAGTGGCAGGACGCCAGAGGCGGCTACTATGCATTCGGTATAGATTCGCAGACCATGAACATACCTCACGGCGAGGTGACGGGAGCGCTCCCTGACGGCAGACTGGCGGGAGAGCCGTTCTGCGATGCGTCTTCGCCGATGATGGGCAGGGATGTCCACGGGCCTACGGCGACGGTAAAATCGGTTGCGGGCATGAAGCCGGCAGGTTTCCATGAAGGAGCCCTTTACAATCTGAGGTTTGATCCTCACGGGGTACAGGGAGAAGCCGGAAAGGATATCATAGAGGGTGTCATCAAGACGTACTTCCAGGACGGCGGTCAGCATATACAGATAAACGTGGTGGACAACGAGACTCTCAGGAAGGCGCAGAAAAAGCCTGAGGATTACAAGGGACTCATGGTAAGGGTCGCCGGATACATGGCCTACTTCACGGAACTGGACAAGAGCGCACAGGACGTCATCATAGACAGGACGGCGCATCTGTCGGGTCGTCAGTAAGACGGTGAGCAGGACTCTGGAGGTATTTTGATTTTGAAGGAAGATGCGGGAGCGAAAGTCAATGTGAGCGGTGACGGCGGGCGCGTGCTGGTGGGAAGCATACAGAAGTTTTCCACCGAAGACGGGCCGGGCATCAGGACGACGGTGTTCCTCAAGGGATGCCCTCTGCGATGCAGGTGGTGTCATAATCCCGAGATGATAGAAACGCGTCAGCAGCTCGTCAGGATATCGGGCAACTGCATAGGGTGCGGACATTGTATAAAGGTATGCCGGCGCGGTGCGCTGTCGGTCGATCCGCAGGAAGGTATCGTCATCGACAGGGACAGGTGTGACGTCTGCCTCGAATGTGCGGATCAGTGCTATGCCGGAGCTCTGAGAGGCGCTGCGACGCCTATGACCGTTGATGAGATCCTGGGCGTGGCTGAACAGGACAGCGGCTTTTACGATAATACGGGCGGAGGCATCACGATAAGCGGAGGAGAGATACTGGCGCATGCCGGTACGGCCATGGCTCTCATAGACGGAGCTGCGGAGCGCGGGATAAATGTATGTATCGATACGTCGGGATACGGAGATCCGGATGTACTGATGGACATGGCGCTCAGGGAAAACGTAACGAACGTACTGTATGACATGAAGTCGATAGATGATGATGTCCACCGTGAATATACGGGCGTCAGCAATGTACTCATACTGGAAAATCTGAAGATGCTGGCATCGGACGATCGCACGGCGGGCAAGCTGATCATGCGCATGCCGCTCATAGGCGGCGTCAATGACGGCGATGACATGATAAGGCAAACAGTAGAATTTTACGCTAAACTGGGGTTAAGGCGGGTTGATCTGCTGCCGTACCACAATTTCGGCATCAGCAAGATGAGAAATGTGGGCGGAGAACAGGAGGAATTCACACAGCCGTCCGCAGAACGCGTGAATGATATAAAGGATCGGCTGGAAAAGGCGGGCCTGGATGTGGGTATATTGGGAAAGTTATAGGGAAATAAACAGGAGAGAGGTAAGTTTATGGAGGGAGCAAATTTAGGGATCATCACACTTATACCGGCGCTGAGCTTTCTGGTGTTCGCGCTGATAACGAAGAAGTGTATCCTGAGTATCATACTGTCGGGTATGCTGGGGTACATCTTCTATTACAAGGCGTCGTTCTTCATGCCGATGATGGACGCACTGCTGGAGGCGACATGTGACGGGGACAACAACTACATCGTCATCATATGTCTGCTCTTCGGATGTTTCGTACAGCTGCTGAGGCAGTCCAAGGGCGCCATGGCAGTTGCGGATATGGCAAGAAGGTACGTGAAGTCGGAAAAACAGGTACTGCTGATGACGTGGATCTGCGGTGTCATCATATTCATCGATGACTATCTCAGCATACTGGTAACAGCCAACTGCGTATTGGACCTTTCGGACGAGTACAAGACTCCGAGAGAGATGCTCTGTTACATCATCAACACGACATCGGCTCCGGTATGTCTGATCATACCGATATCGGCGTGGGTCGTGTTCTTTTCGGGCGTTTTCGAACAGCAGCCTGAGGCCGCCGTGGTTGGAAACAGCGCCATGGATATCTATTATCACATCATGCCGTATTTCTTCTACCCGTTCCTCTGCGTTATATTCGTACTGCTGGTGATACTTGGCATAGTGCCAAAGATGGGCGGTATAAAGAAAGCGTACAGGAGAGTTGAAGAGACAGGACAGCTCTGGCCGCCGTCAAGTAACGTGCAGAATCAGGAAGAAGAGCTGGGCGAAGTCATGGGAGCGATAACCGATGACAGCAAGAAGGAAGAAAAGGAGATAACTCCGCACCTCTGGGCTTTCGTCGTGCCTATGGCTGTCGTTATCGTCATAACGTTATGGCTGGATGATATCCTCTACGGCGTTGCCTGCGGTATATTCGCATGCTTCGTACTGTTCGTGCCGACGAGGATCATGACTATGGGTAAATTCTGCGATGCCTGCTACAAGGGTCTTGAGGATATGCTGTTCATCGCAGTTGTGCTGGTGACATCGCTCTTCTACAGGGATTCCATAGATCTGATAGGACTTCCGGATTACCTCATAGACGTTGCAGGACCGTACATGAGTGCGGAATGGCTGCCGGCCATCTCCTTCA
>CASEFF010000141.1 GCA_949287115.1 uncultured Bacillota bacterium
ATGGGAAGGGACGAAATCGCGGAGATGATAGAGACTCCGGCCGACAGCAAGATGGGAGATTATGCGCTCCCGTGCTTTAAGCTGGCAAGGATACTGCGAAAGGCGCCGCCGCTCATCGCAAAGTCCATCGCGGAAGCCATAGGCGATGATCAGCTCTTTGAGCGGGTAGAGAACGTCAATGCCTATGTGAACATGTTCGTCTCGAAGGAAAAGTTCGCATCGACAGTAGTGGGCGAGGTGCTGGAAAAAGGCGGTGACTACGGCCGCAGCGACGTGGGCAGCGGCAAGACGGTCATAGTGGAGTATTCGTCTCCGAACATAGCCAAGCCTTTTCATATCGGTCACATAAGGAGCACGGTGATCGGTAATTCCATATACAAGATATACGATTTCCTCGGATGCGATACGGTGAGGATAAACCATCTGGGGGATTACGGAACCCAGTTCGGAAAGATGATCTGCGCCTACAGGAGATGGGGAAACAGGGAAGACGTCATCAGGGAGCCGATAAAGTCGCTGCTGTCGTACTATACGAAGTTCCACGAAGAGGCGGAGAAGGATCCGTCGCTGGAGGATGAAGCAAGAGCCATATTCGTGAAGCTGGAAAACGGCGAGCCTGAAGAAGTGGAACTGTGGCAGTGGTTCAGAGAGGAGAGCCTGAAGGAATTCAACAGGGTATACGATATGCTTGGCATAACCTTTGACTCCTATAACGGCGAGAGTTTCTATTCCGATAAGATGCCTGCCGTAGTGCAGGAGCTGAAGGACAAGGGGCTTCTCGTGGAGGACAACGGCGCACAGATAGTCAAGCTGGATCAGTTCGATCTGCCTCCGGCTCTGATAACGAAGTCGGACGGATCGACGCTTTACATAACGAGAGACATCGCGGCGGCCATATACAGGAAGAACACATACGACTTCTATAAGAACATATACGTGGTGGCATCCCAGCAGAACCTTCATTTCCAGCAGTGGATAAAGGTTATAGAGCTGATGGGATACGACTGGGCAAACGACTGCGTGCACGTGCCGTTCGGTCTTGTGAGCATGGAAGACGGGACCATGTCTACGCGGCAGGGACGCGTCATATTCCTCGAAGACGTGTTAAACCGCGCCATAGAGCAGACGAAGGATATAATAATCGAGAAGAACGTTAACACGGAGAACGTGGAGGAGACGGCGCGCGATGTGGGCATAGGAGCCGTTATATTCAACGAGCTGTCCAACTACAGGATAAAGGACTACGTTTTCTCGTGGGACAAGGTGCTCAACTTCGACGGCGAGACGGGCCCTTACGTGCAGTACACCCACGCCAGGGCGTGCAGCATACTGAGGAATGCTGGAGATGAAGCGGCAGCATCGGATGGAGGTTTTGACGCCTCATACATCACTTCCGACAGCGCCCACAGGCTGATAAAGCTCATATACGAGATGCCGGAAGTGATAGCCGAAGCGGGAGAAAAGTACGAGCCTTCCATCGTCACGAGGCATATCGTGGACATGGCGCAGGCTTTCAATAAGTTCTACCACGACGAGCATATACTGGTCGATGACGAAAAGGAGAAGACAGCCAAGCTGGCGCTGGTAAAGGCGGCCAGAACGGCTATAGCCAACGGACTCAATCTTCTGGGGATGAAAGCTCCGGAAAGGATGTAGCCTACGCAGGCAGGAGGATGACATGCGATACGAAGGAGATATATACAGACCGCCCAGTGAGGCGTACAGCCTGCTGGTGCAGGTGACGATAGGATGTACCCATAACAAGTGTACGTTCTGCAAGATGTTCAAGGATAAGAAGTTCAGGATCAGGAAGCTGGAAGAAGTGCTTGAGGATCTGGCATGGGCAAGAAAGCGATACAGGAGAGTGGACAGGATGTTCCTGTGCGACGGGGACGCGCTGGCTCTTTCCAACAACAGACTGATGCCGATACTGAAGTACATATCGGACAATTTCCCGGAGTGCGAGCGGGTTACCATATACGGCAGAGCTACGGATGTCCTCAAGAAGACCGACGAGGAGATGCGTGAGCTTTACGAGGCCGGACTTACCATGGTATATCTGGGCGCCGAATCGGGAAGCGACAAGGTCCTCAGGGATATATGCAAAGGCGAGACGAGAGCGCAGCTCATAGAGGGCGTCAGAAGGATAGAGGCGTGCGGCATGAAGGCTTCCGTCACGTTCATATCCGGCCTTGCCGGAAAGGATGGCTGGGAGGATCACGCCATACAGACGGGTACGATGATAAGCGAGATGGAGCCGTCCTATGTGGGACTTTTGACGCTGATAGTGGAGCCGTCCGTGCCGATGGCGAAGGATATAGAGTCGGGTAAGATGAGACTCCTGTCCCCTGAAGAGGTCATGGCGGAGACGCTGCTGATGCTGGAAAACACCAACGTCACGAAGAAGTGCGTGTTCAGGAGCAACCATGCCTCCAACTACGTTTCACTCAGGGGCGATCTTCCCGAAGATAAGGAGAAGATGATGGATATGCTGAGGCGTGCCATGAAGGACCACGGCATGTTCAGAGATGAGAGGTTCAGAGCACTTTAACAGGGTAATCTTAAGATGAGCGATCGTGTCGTCCGGCAGGGTCGCTTTTTGAAAGGTGAGACATTATGGGAACAGTATTTGATATAAAGGACAGGACCGACAGGATCGGCAGGTATTTCAGGAAATATCTCGACAGGTTCATATTCGCGGAGCTTTCGGAAACGTTCATGGAGAGGTCCGGTGCATACGGACAGATGAAGGGCGTTCCCGTGCCTTTGCGAAAGGACGAGGTGCGCGGCGCTGTCGGCGGAGACGGTATAGATATGAGCGTCATAGCCGAGAACATGATATGGGTCATGGGATGCGACCCGCATTTCAAACATACGGGAGATTATGCAGCCATACTGAAGGCTGTTTACGGTGACGACGTATACGTGACGATGGCAGAAGAAGGACGTGAGGCTGCAAAGATGGGCGAGATGGACAGCGCCTGCATACATTTTCGCGCATCTTTGTGTGTCGGATCTGACTATCTACACGGGATATACGGATACGCCAGAGCGTGTAGGGCCATGTATCTGGCGGAGGAAAACGAGGAATACGTGGGAAGGTTCAAGGCCGAGGCATTGGAGTGGTTCGAGATACTGACGGTGGAGCATCCCGATTTTGCTCCCGGATACTACTATCTGGGCTATGGATATCTCAATATGGGGCTCTACAAAAAGGCAGAGATAACGTGGAAGAGCTTTCTGAGATATGCCGGTGACGGCAATGAAAAGGAGCGGGAGGAGATAGAGCAGAGGCTGGAACAGATGAAGGATCCCCTCGTCATAGAAGCCGGATGCAACGATGTCATCGCAGGCAGATACGAAAGCGGCATAGATCTGCTGGAGCCGTTTCTGTCCTCTGGCTTTGCCAAATGGTGGCCGCTCCACTACTATCTGGGAGTGGCGTATGAGATGACGGCGAGGCGCGATGATGCGATCCGTGAATTCAAGGAGACGCTGAAGCTCAACGGCAGTCATCTTGAGACGATGGAGGAGCTGCTGTCGATATATGAAGACGAGGGCGATGACGATAACGCGGATAAGTATTCCAGAAAGATAGAACTGGTAAAGCTGACCATGGATGAAGACCGCAGAGCCAGCCTCGAGGAAACGAAACGCGAGGATGAGGAGCTGATGTCGCGTGAGCCGGAGAAGATCGATCCGGAGATGATAGATTAGGATTAGGATGGGCTGCCGCCTGCTTGTAGGGTCGTTCTGCCTGACGACTATCGTTTGCTGGTGAGGCCGCCCCGTCGGACGATTGCTTACTTGTAGGGCTGATCCGCCGGACTATCGCTTGCTGGTGAGTTGATTCACCGGACTATCGCTATCGGTGCAGATCCGTGCCGATAACGATAAAATAACGGGTATTTTGAAACGTTTTGTGAAGAGAATATCGTATAGAGGACTCAGCGGCATCATTAGCGATAGGAAAATGTAAATTAATGTAAATATTCTATCGTTAATCTTGCTGCGATGCCAAACAGCGATAATCCGTTCATAAAATGCCGTGAAAATCCCCTGATTCTATCGTAAACAGGCTTTGAAAACGGATCGGCGATAATTTGCCGGTTGATGTGGC
>CASEFF010000142.1 GCA_949287115.1 uncultured Bacillota bacterium
ATACCTTACGGCGAGCGGATAACGGAAGAAAAACTGAAAGCCGTATATGACGCCGAGATTTTTCTGAAAAGCCGCGGTTTCAGGCAGGTCCGCGTGAGACATCACGGCGATGTGGCGAGGATAGAGGTGCCGCCGGAAGACAGGAAGAGATTCTTCGACGGGGACTTTATGGACGAAGTCAACGAGGCGGTCAGAGATTGCGGGTTCGCCTTTGCGGCTCTGGATCTCGGCGGCTACAGGATGGGCAGTCTGAACGACGGTGTGAGCGGAAAGGCGGGCGGCAGCGCAGGCGGAGTGCAGGATAAAGCACCAGCCGCGGCTTCGGGCGAAGCGTCAGGCGGAGTGCAGGCTACGGCATCAGGCGCGGCGTCGGTGAAAGGAGAAGGTGATGGCAGAGATGAATAGGAGATTCGATCCCGAAGACAGGGACAGGAAGTATGATTTCGATGATTTTCTTGAGATAATAGCAGCCCTCAGGGCTCCGGACGGATGCCCGTGGGATATAAAGCAGACCCATGAGTCGCTGAAGGAGTGCCTCGTGGAGGAATCGGGCGAGGTCATCGCGGCGATAGATAACCGCGACGACGAAAACCTGTGCGAGGAGCTGGGTGACCTGCTGCTGCAGGTGGTCATGCATGCCCGGATAGCCGCGGAGCGCGGCAGTTTCACCATGGAGGACGTGATACAGGGCGTGTCGGAAAAGATGGTGAGGAGACATCCACACGTGTTCGGCGATGTGAAGGTTTCGTCGCCGGAAGAAAGCCTTGCCCTCTGGAAGGAGATTAAGAAGAAGGAAAAAGAAGGCAGATAGAAAGGCCGCAATACGGGGCTCCGGAGATCCACATCCGGAGCCTGTTTTTATGTCGCCGCCGCGGCGCTGCGGGGGGGGCGTCAGGGTATTGCCGCGGCATGGGTTTGCAGTTGTCTGCGGTTTTTCTGGCAGGGGACTGCAAAATCCAATGGGATAGAGAGTAGTTCACCTTTTTGGTAAAGGGTCGGGAGTGCGTTTTTAAGGACTTTAATGGGCACGTCGGAGCCTTGCGGGCGGCAAACGCTGAAAATTTTGCAGTCGTCAGGCGGATATGGCAGAAAGGACTGCAAACTGCGCGCATCGGCACGCGCCACAACGCGCAGCAGCACGCGCCGCGTGACCGACAAGGCGTATATGCCCGCACAAAACAAAACGAAAAAGCCGCCGAGACTCCAGGCCCGGCGGCTTTCCGTTTGTCATCACACTAATTTACTATCTTATTAGGAGAGGTGTTTTTCTTTTGGAGTGATTACATCATAGCAGTCAAATATGCCGATTTGGAGATGCGGATGTGAAGAAACGCTGAAAAGGATGTGTGCGGGACATGACGGGTATTATGGGCATGACGGGACATGAAGCGCCTCTCCGGCGGCTGACGAAACTGCCGGATGCATCGCGCGCCGAACGGGGGAGCATAAATTTTTAAAAGTTCCCAAACCGTTCAAATTTCAAAAGTTTCCCCTGAAAAACTCCGTGAAAAACATTGATATGAAACGCCAAAAGTGATAACATTGGCATATAGATGATAACAATAATGGGGATACTGTTTTTTATTATGCGGGAAATATCGTTTTCGGTATTTCCGGAATATCAGCAAAGCCTGTCGCTGAAATTTGATCGGCGAAGCTGACTTTGTTATAAGAAAGGACAACAGAGCGATGGTAAGAAGGATTTACGTTGAAAAGAAAAAGGGCTTCGATGTGGAGGCGGATGCGCTCTTCAATGATGTGAAGGAAAACCTGCATATCGACGGACTGACGGGAGTGAGGATACTCAACCGCTACGATATGGACGGGATAGATGACGCCACATACGAGGCTGCAAAATATACAGTGTTCGCGGAACCTGCCATAGACATCGTGTACGAAGAAAATTTACCGGGCGACATAGGTTCTGCTGTTTTTTTTGCGGTGGAATACCTGCCGGGTCAGTACGACCAGAGGGCCGATTCGGCGGCACAGTGTATAAAGCTGATGAACACCGAAGCCGATGCGACGGTGAAGTTCGCCAGGACCATAGTGCTGGAAGGCGATATCAGCGATAACGACGTGGAAACGGTGAGGAACTACTGCGTGAATCCCGTCGATTCCCAGATAGCCGAAAACGAAAAGCCGGCAGACCTCGAAATGGAGATGACAGTGCCGGAGGACGTGCCGGTCATAGAGGGCTTCAGGGAAATGAAGGAAGACGCTCTGGAAGATTACAGGAAGGAAATGGGGTTCGCCATGAGCCCCGACGATATAAAGTTCGTGCAGGGATATTACAGGGATGACGAAAGGCGCGACCCTACCCTCACGGAGCTGAAGGTAATAGACACGTACTGGTCCGACCACTGCAGGCATACGACGTTCAACACGACGCTGAAGGACGTGGGCTTTGACGACAGCGCCTACGGCAGACTGGTGGCTCAGGCCTTTGCACAGTACCTGGACATGAGGAAGGACGTGTACGGATCGAAGGAGAAGAACCTCTGCCTCATGGACATGGCGTGCATCGGCACCAAGTACCTGAAGAAGTTCGGCATGGTTGACGATCTCGACGAATCGGACGAGATAAACGCATGCAGCATAAAGGTAAAGGCGAAGATAGACGGC